>JABSSR010000001.1:0-3970 GCA_013213965.1 Verrucomicrobiales bacterium
GGTTTCGGCAATGAAGGATCGACCTTCTCAGTATTGACGGCAGTAGTCACAAATACTTTATTGCCCCACACGATCGGGCTGGAGGTTCCATGGCCTCCTATTTCAATTTTCCATGCAACGTTCTTCTCTTCGCTCCACTCTACAGGTGGATCCGCGGTGCGGGAGACGCCATTATTTTCCGGACCACGCCACTGATGCCAATTGTCAGCGACCGACTGGGCCTGGCCGGCCGTAGTCGCCAAAATCCAAACGGCAAAGAAGAGAACAGCGGAACCAATCTTCATGGTAATATCTTTAGCGGCGGGAATAATCTCTCGGAGTTTCATTCATTAGAATTGGTTACTTCTTAATAAAAATTCCTCTAAATATTTTGAATTAAGAAATATTATTTTCTTTTTTAATGTGCCTCTCCTTGAAATACAGTCGTGCCCACGCTGACGATGAGCAAGTTAAGTGGAGGCGAGGGGAGTTGAACCCCTGTCCTCATGAGACTCTGCTTAAGCGTCTACATGCTTATTTGGTGCTTATTATAGAACAGTAAGTGCCTCCAAAAAACTCAGTTGTTCCGTTTGCCCTGTTTTATTTTAGCTGACTGCGCGGACACCCCGAAGAAAGCCTAGCCTGTTGTCGTCGCCTCGTCCCCCTAACAGGCGTCAGGAGCGAGGCGTCGCTGATTAAGCAGCGAGAGCTAATTCGTTAGAATCTGCATTTATATGTTTTGATCCGCTTTTTTACGAGGCCAACAGATCATCCTCGGCATGCAACTCAAGTTTCATATCATCAGTCGAAACCAAAGCGCCCCCAAATTGGGTTCATAAACTATCGTGCTTTACTGATTAAATTGCAAGTCGCCTAAAAAGGACAAAGAACAATCCCTAGGCTTGAATCCCTACCTGCAAGGTATAGAATCAAGTTTTAAAATGAAGATTTCCAAAAAAGCGGAATATGCTATGCGGGCAGTCATTGGGATTGCACGCAATCCCAGGAACGTTCCGCTTCAAATCAGTGAACTTTCCAATTCCGAATCCATACCTATAAAATTCCTCGAACAAATTCTCTTATCACTCAAGAAGGCCGGGACACTGAGAAGTAAAAGAGGAGCCAGTGGCGGGTACTATCTGGAAAAAGATCCTTCAGAAATATCATTAGGAAACATCCTCGAAATTATCGACGGCCCATTTGACCCGATAGGTTTATCCACGGGCAATAGGCCAGGGACTGGACTCGAGGAATGCTTTTCTGAATTAAGTGAAATCGTCACCAATCATCTCGATCAATGCAGTATTCAGGACATCATTGAAAAGGAAAAACCGGAAGGACTACTCGCCTTTGAGATTTAATTTCACTGCCAAAAGAAAATAAAGATGAACGACTTCTTCGAAAATGAAGTTGAAACTGAATCAGAAAATTCAGATTCATCAATCGACTCTTCGGTCCCATTAGCCGCTCGCATGAGGCCCCGATCACTGGATGAATATGTCGGGCAAAAACATATCCTGGGTGAAGGAAAGCTGCTCAGAAGAGCAGTCGAAGCTGACCGGTTCGCCTCATTAATATTTTATGGCCCTCCCGGAGTAGGTAAAACGAGCTTAGCCAAAGTCATATCCAATCATAGTAAATCACGTTTTCTTAATTTGAGTGGAGTCGAAAGCAATGTCGCAGAAATACGTAAGTCAGTAGAGTCCGCCGAGTCGCTTAACAGATTACATGACTCCACAACTACATTGTTCGTGGATGAAATACATCGCTTTAACAAGGCCCAGCAGGATGTACTCCTCCCGCACATTGAAAGAGGAACCGTAAGATTCATTGGTGCTACTACTCATAATCCCTTCTTCTATGTGAACAGTCCATTAGTTTCCCGTTCACAAGTCTTTGCACTGGAACCATTACAGGAAGAGGACCTTGAAGAACTAATTAATCTTGCCATCAAAGATTCAGAAAGAGGATACGGTGACTTGAAAATTAAAATAGCTAAAGAGGCCATTAAATTACTTGTCACAAAATCAGATGGCGATGCCAGGAAGTGCCTGAACGCACTTGAACTTGGCGTCATCACGACGGAACCGAACAAGTCTAAGGTTATTAACTTTGATATTACGGTCGCTGAAGAATCGATCCAGCAGAAGACAGTCGTTTATGACGGGGACGGTGACGCTCATTACGATACGATAAGCGCATTCATTAAATCCATGCGGGGATCAGATCCAGACGCTGCCCTGTACTGGTTGGCAAAAATGTTATACGCGGGAGAAGATATAAGATTCATTGCCCGCAGAATAGTAATCGCCGCTTCTGAGGATGTTGGACTCGCAGATTCAAATGCGCTGAGGGTCGCAGTGGCAGCGCAGCAAGCAATAGATTTCATTGGCTTACCCGAAGCTCAAATTACTCTGGCTCATGCAGCAGTATACATAGCCACTGCACCAAAAAGTAATCGGTCCTATGCAGGCTTAATGGCAGCAAAGAAAGATATCGAGGGCGGAAGAACACTCGCAGTGCCTAAGCATCTGAGAGACGGGCACTACAAAGGAGCAAAGCAGTTGGGTCACGGTGAGGGTTATTTATACAGCCATGATTTCGAGGGTGGATACATACCACAAGCTTATCTACCGGAAGGCCGCCAGTACTATGAACCTACTGAGAATGGGCAGGAAAAACGGATCGGCGAAAGGCTTCAGTACTGGCGCGATGAGTTCGAAAAAGCCTCAAAATCTAAATAAATCGGCTTAATAAAGAGGAAAATCGCTAAGTTTTTAATTTATTTATGGTAATTATAGTTAAATGTGATATTAATAGTAATATATTATAATTTTAATAATTATTTAAATTCAATAAATCTTAAATTATTGAGTTTGGCCTTTAAAAATAGAATCAATGAATACGCACCCCGCAGAGTTTGGCAATCAACGCTTCAACCTCACTCGTCTTCATGACGCTGAGATTGAGTTGATTAGCGGAGAAGTCATTTTTGAACTTGAGCTAAAACTCTACAATAAAGCTCAGAGAATATTTTTAGGAATATTGGACAGTTATAGACTCGAAGCTACATCAATGAACCTTCAGGGAGGAATCGCGGTCTCACTAAATGCCAGTAATGGTGAAGTCATTGATCCAATCAATGGACAAGGAGTTATAGGCTATCTTGACCAATCACAGATAGAATCTGAAAGCTCAATTTTTCTCTGTCTAGAATTTGAAAAAATAAAGAGTATCTACATCCCGAAACTCACTGTAGGTGAAGAAAAGCTTCTACTCCCTGCCCTTCATCTCCCAGAATTTAGATCAATTAGTTTGGTCGTTGGAAATTCCGGCAATAAGAACGAATTCGAATTCTCTAATCCGCACCTGATGGTGACTGAGCTTGACTGTGGCTTAGCGTCCTGAGGCTCTCATGATAAACCAATGCAGTTAGTGAATGGGCTAATTGCCTCTGACTTCTTCCTTTTCAGATTCACTACGCATACGAAGTGACTTCAGTTCCCGATTCAGTTCATCCTCGATCTGCTCCGCTTCCTCAAATTGATCTTCCGCTAAAGATTCTTTTATCTTACTGCGGAGAAAGACTTCACGTTCTGCAATTTTAGCAGAGTATTTTTTTTCTATCTCCGAAATCAACTCTTTCTGCTCTTCGGTCAATGATTCCTGCGGAGACTCCTTCTCTAAACGCTCCATGGCAAGTTCGTATGCTGATTTCATAAGAATACAATATCACAAGTTTCATGAAAAAATCCAGTAATGAAAATGAACGAACCTCTGGAAATTAATGGTTAACATGATAAGTTTTCAGTCCATCAATGAACATCATGAAACCCCAATGGCTGCTGTGCTTTGATTTCGATGGTACCTTCATTGATCCAAATAACAGCACCGAAGTTGATCCGCTTCTCATGAGATCACTCGAAGAACTTCGCGCACGAGGTGCTGTTTTTGCTATTAATACCGGCCGATCCTTAATTGAGGCAATGGA
>JABSSR010000001.1:4070-12901 GCA_013213965.1 Verrucomicrobiales bacterium
TCCAGCCTGACCAAGGGATCTTTCCAGAAATGTTAGCAAAAACCAAAGGAGGTATATTATATGATCCTATGGATTCAAAATCTTTAGCCAAAGAAATAGTGCGCTTATTAAAAGATAAAGATCATGCAAATCAATTAGGTGAAATGGGACGTAAAAACACTTTTGAATTATTTAGTGCCAAAAAAATGGCTAAAGAAACACTGCAAGTTTATCACCAATTCACAGGCAGTTAATCATATTTAGTAAGTGGCCCTGCCACCGCTCAGATCAAAAACGGCTCCCGTATTAAAGCTGGCCTCTTCTGAAACTATCCAACAAGCTAAAGACGTGATCTCTTCGAGTGTTCCGCACCTTTTCATTGGAATTTTTTCAGTCATATAATCGACTTGCCACTGGTCAAGAGCATCGACCATCGCTGTACGAATCACTGCTGGCGCAATAGTATTTATTGTAATTCCCGTTTCTGCATAATCTTTAGCTGCGCTCTTTGTTAAACCAAGGACCCCGGCCTTAGTCGCCGAATATGCAGTCATCCCGGCATTACCTTCCTTTCCAGCGATCGAGGCAAAAAGTAACACTCTTCCGTAATTTTGTTTCTCCATGTGCCTTACGGCATATTTCGTCACAGAGAATGATCCTCGAAGATTAACAGTATAGACCTGATCAAAATCATTGACGTCGACTTCAGTAATCTTTTTCGCGTTCGGCCCAACGATCCCAGCGCAATGAACAACAACATCGATTTTCTCCTCCGCATTCACGACCTCATCGAAAGCTGAACTCACTGCTGAGTCATCAGATACATCCACTTGGAATGGACTCGATTCCGGAACCTCTTGAGTCGTTTTCTCCAGTAATTCTATATCCTTATCAAAGATGCAGACCTTGGCGCCCTCTTCAGCGAGCCTAATTGCGATTGCCTTGCCGATACCGTCCGCTCCCCCGGTAACGACAGCTACCCTTCCTTCATACCGATTGAAAACACAATTCATTTTGTTTTACGTTTCTTAATTGGCCCATAAGGATCACTGGGACCTTTTTTGTAATCAACATATTTTGATAGATCACGCATTGAAATAACAACACATCCCTCCTCCTTCATTAACTTCATGTACTCTTTGAATTTATCCTGGTCACAATTGACCCAAGGATGATCCAGAGCAGGGACGCCATGAAAACAAATCACCGCAATTTTTCCGTTCCGGGCCTTGCTAATCGCCCATTTTAAATCTTCGATCCCCCACTTAGGACCAGCGTATCCTGTCGTTGGAATGAGTAAAGGATGGTCTTCTAATGGATCATAAACGGGTCCCCTCGATCCTGATCCGCTGTCTTTAAATTCCGGACCCACTCCACGGCGGGAAAAATGATAACCTTTCTCCTGAAGTACCTGAACCGACTTGAGGTCATGAGAGAATCCAGGATAAGCAAATGTGGTGGGTTTAATAATCTTGTATTGATCGCAACGGCCTTCAATGTGTTCTAATTCCTTAGAAAAATTTTCACGCGAAATTCGCGTCACATTAGGATGAGTTTTGGTGTGATTACCAATTTCGAAACCCATATCATTCAACTCCTTAATCTCCTTCCAGGTCACGTAGTGCCTTTTATTACCTAAGAACCCTAGACCCTCAGTAACGTAAAAGGTCGCACCAAAACCATATTCTTTAAGAACGCCAGCTACAAAGTTACGGTCAGACTTATTACAATCATCAAAGCCGAGGACAACCAATTTGTCTGGAATAGGTTCTAATGCACTGACAGAAGTACCAATTAGAAAAAACGCTAAATATAGATCTGCTCTTATTATCCTCATTGATATTAATGTTTTATTTTCCGGGCATCTCCGACCCTAACAACCTTACCTGTATCCGCACTTTCAATTCCAGCAAAGCATAGAGCAAGTGACCGCAAATTATCTCGCGCGCTATTATCGGGCTCACGGTCCTCCTCTATTGCACACAAAAGTTCTCCCATTGTCCCTTGTAACCCATTTTCAAACCAACAACCATCGAGGGGAACAACGCATTCACCGTCCTCCGTATAAATTTCCATTCTTGGTTGTTCATTAAGGCCTGGCCCACGGCTCCTCAGTGTGCCTTTCGTTCCTACCACTGTAGTAACATCTTCCTCCCCTAACTGGGTATGAGAGTTGAAGGCCATTCTTACCTGCGACTCAGGATAATTAATTATTGCGGATGCTAATGCGGGCGGCGTAAATTTTTGCTCGTTAAACCGAACAGCAGAAGCATAAACATCGACTGCGTCCTGACCACGCATGAAGCAATTTGAAATATCAAACCAATGAACGGCAAAATCATAAAGTATTAGATGATGGATACTTTCAAATGCATCTATACCTGTTATCCATGTTTGATCCCATTGCAGTGAAAGATCAACACTCACTACCCTTCCAATTATTCCGTCCATGATAGCGTTCCTCATGTATGAAAAGTGAGGAGCCCAACGACCGTTCTGATTGACAGCCAATTTAACTCCATTCTTCTCCGCTAAGGAAACGAGCTCTTCACCCTGGTCCAAATCAAGGACAAAAGGCTTCTGACTGAGCACATGCTTTCCAGCTTCCAGAGCATCGCGAACTATGGGAATGCGATCATCTGGGTGAGGAGTTATATCAACAACATCAATATCTCCATTATCCAAAATTTGCCGATAATCATCATGGACTTGGGCGTCAGGAAAGAACTTATCCTTCCTCTCCTCTGCCTTTGAACGTGTCCTATTATTCATAGCAACGACGTCCCATTCGCAAACCTTATAAGCCTTTAAGTGAAAATCACTGATTCCTCCTGTTCCAATAATTCCAATCTTAGGACTGTAATTCTTTGGTATTGGCGGTAAATAACTGACAGGAGGAGCATCAATCGTTCGGACTTCCTTTTCTGGACTCAAACCATAATCATCATCTTCGGCCATTTTTATATTATTGTTTTTCCGCACCATTCTTGACGGTTCGGCCCGTTGAAAGCAAGGTATTGATTAGTTTTGCTATTATTCGTTCACATCTTTCTTTTTTCTCTTACGATGAGCCTAGTAGGATCATCTAAGGAAAAATCTACGCCATTCTGGGCATTCGTTGCTCCTTCGAAACCAAAAGTTCCTAATATTCAGAATACAAAATGGCCTATTAATCCAATCGATAATTTTATTTTAGATAAAATTAAAAAGGCAGGACATGAACATAGTGAGAGGGCCGAACCTCGCAAACTTGTGAGGAGAGCCTATCTAGATTTACTAGGCATTCCTCCAACAACTGAACAACTAAATTCTTATCTAGAAAATAAGAATCCTAATGCTTGGAGCGAACTCATCGAACAGCTCCTCGCCTCCCCTCTTTACGGAGAACGGTGGGGAAGGCACTGGCTCGATGTCGCCAGATATTCTGACAGTAACGGAATGGATGAAAATATCGCACATCCGGAAGCTTATCGGTACAGAAACTATGTCATAAATGCTTTCAATCAGGATAAGCCCTTCAATCAATTCATTATCGAACAAATCGCTGGAGATTTATTACCGGCAGAAAACTCCGACAAAAAACGCGAACAAACGATAGCAGCCGGATTCTTGTCTGTTGGCCCAAAAATGCTCGCCTGTGATGATCCTGATAAAATGAGACGGGACATTGCAGATGAACAAATTGATACGACTGGACGTGCTTTCATGGGAATGACATTCGGATGCGCAAGATGCCATGATCATAAATTTGATCCAATTTCCATAGAAGACTATTACGGACTAGCAGGAATATTCATGTCCACCAAAACACTGATCAAGTACAGCGTTGTGGCACAACTGCATCATCATGATTTGTCAACGAAGGAAGAGAAGGAGCGACGTAATAAAATTTCACAGCTTGAGAAAAAAATATCTGTTAAAAACATTCAAGAGGACACCAAAAAGAAACTTCAGGATGAAGTCTCAAAACTTAAAAAGGATTTATCGCCTCCTTACGAGGTTTTAGCCGTGACTGAATATCCGACCAAAGATGTTCGAGTTCATCTTAGGGGTGATTACCAGACATTAGGAGATACTGTGCCCAGGAGGCTCCCGCCGGCAATAGCAGGACAAATTCAGCATCCGATGCCTAACGATCAGAGCGGACGACTGGAACTCGCACGCTGGATCGCTTCTGAGAAGAATCCACTGACAGCTAGGGTCATTGTTAATAGAATCTGGCGATGGCATTTCGGTAGAGGCATCGTTCCTACACCAGACAACTATGGAACATTGGGAGAAAAGCCAACTCACCCAGAACTACTTGATCATCTGGCACTAGAATTTATCCATTCAAATTGGTCCATAAAATCAATGCACAGATTAATTATGAACTCTGCAACTTATCAGCAATCATCTTTTACAGATAAATCCATTAAAAATGCAGATCCGGACAATGAGTTGTTCGCTAGATGGAAGATTCGTAGATTAGAGTCAGAAGCTCTTCGTGATTCGATTCTTTTTAAAGCCAATCTGATAAATTTTAACATAGGAAAATCCATGCTAACTGCCGCAAAGAACAAATATGCAAATCGCGATAAACTTTCAGAGCACATAAAAAGTAATAAAAGAACAGTATATCTTCCGGTGATGAGGAGTTCAGGATATGATGGACAGAATGCTTTTGATTTTCCTGATCCGGCAATGATCAATGGGAACCGAAAAAGTTCCACGATCGCACCTCAAGCACTATATCTGATGAACAGTCCGCTCATCCATAGATGCTCTAACGCATTGGCCGAAATACATAAAAAAGCCACATCAAATACACCTATATCAAATAGAATAAACTGGATGATTCTTCATCTGTTATCTAGACCCGCAACCAAAAACGAAACCTTACGTGTAGAGAACTTCATTCATACATATTCACCTGGTAACGAACAAACCGCATGGGCTGCATTCGCTCGAACTTTATTTGCATCTAACGAATTCTTATATATTGAATAATATAGAATTAAAAAAAATGGGACTTTGCTTAAATCGCCATCCCTCCCCTCTTAGCAGAAGAGATATGCTCAAGGGAAGTAGCATTGGGTTTGGATCACTCGCATTGAATGCAATGTTGACAACTGAATCCTCATCAGTGCCTCTCCCTCCTAGCTTGGCTAAAGCTAAAAGAGTAATTTTTCTTTTCATGCACGGAGGCCCTTCGACCCTAGATTTATTTGATCCAAAAGAGTCTCTGGAGAAAAATAATGGTAAGCCTTTACCCTACGATAAACCACGCATTGCATCATCTAAGACTGGCAACCTTTTGGCATCTCCTTGGAACTTTAAACAACATGGTCAGAGCGGAGCATGGGTGAGCGAACTCCTGCCTAATATTTCATCCATTTCAGATGACCTTTGCTTTTTAAATTCAATGCATTGCTCAAATTCCCGGCACGGTGGAGCACTTCTTGAACTTCACACAGGATCAGACACCTTCACTCGTCCGTCCATGGGATCCTGGATCAATTATGGCCTTGGAAGCGAAAATAATAATCTCCCAGGATTTATAACAATTAATCCTCCTAGTAGTCACGGAGGATCTGGGGCCTGGTCTTCAGCATTTCTTCCTGCTCGTTATGGAGGAACCATGATCCGAGGAAGCAGTAAGGAAATGAAAATTCCTTTCATAAACAACCCTTTAAAGAACCGGTCCAGGCAAAGAAAAGAAATCGATCTCTTAAATTCCTTAAATCGCGAACATCTGGCAAAGCACAAGTTCAACACTGATCTAGAGTCACGTATAGAATCTTACGAGCTGGCCTTCCGCATGCAAATGACAGCGCCTGAAATTCAAGATGTTTCTGGAGAACCAGCGCATATTAATAAACTCTACGGAGCAGACGAAAATCCAACTGCAGAATTTGCTAAACAATGCATTATGGCAAGAAGACTCAGCGAATCAGGAGTAAGATTCGTTCAAGTAACTCACCGATATTGGGACTCGCATGGAAATTTGCGTGGAGAACATGAGAAACTTTCGAAAGAAATGGACAAGCCCGTGACGGGATTGATAACAGATCTAAAACAGCGTGGACTTTTGGAAGACACCCTTGTCCTCTGGGGAGGCGAGTTCGGAAGGACCCCGGTCGCTCAGGGTAACAATGGACGCGACCATAATCCACACGGCTTCACCATGTTCATGGCTGGTGGAGGAACTAGACCCGGGATCCAATACGGAAGCACCGATGATTATGGCTACCATGCAGAAAAGAACCCGATACACTTCCACGATCTGCATGCAACTATTCTGCACTTAATGGGCATTAACCACACGGAGCTTACATATCGATATGCTGGCAGAGATTTTCGTTTAACTGATGTGCACGGTAAAGTCATCACAGATATCATGGCTTAGAAAACATATCTAAATCTAATGCGTATTGTCACCTGCTGCTCAAGGAGTGGAAGTTCATTCATCTGCCAATTACTTCATCATTTAGGAGCAGATTTCGGATCCGATGAAGAACTAGTCCAAGCTGATGAGTGGAACAGTAAAGGGTACTTTGAAAACAAATCCGTCAATACGCTCAATCATGAACTCCTTTTCGGACCATGGTCATCACCTAGCATATGGATAGAATCGATGTGGCCAAAGAATCCGTTGATCCGATTACGGAAAATCTCCTCATTGGTCTTGGCTCCATTAGTTTCAAAACAATCACTGATTCAGAAACGCGGCAGAAAAAAAGCTGACCAAATAATTTCAATATCAAAAGAACTTAACAATAAAATCGTCAAAGATCCTAGGTTCTGTTATTTAATGAATTCATGGCAGATTCATGGAAGCATTGACTCAGTATTGTTTGTCCTTCGTCATCCTTGGGAATCAGCCAGTTCAATGAAACGGCAGACCGGATTGCCTCTTCCCCTAACTTATGCAGGATGGAAAGATTCAATTCTTAACTTCTGGAATATCGAGCACAAATACCCAGTCCACATAGTAGATTACAATTCCCTGTTTCAAAAAGACATTTCATCAAAAGCAATGGAGCCTCTTTTTAAATTCCTAGATATCAAATTTGATCACGAAAAAGCAGATAATGCTCTCAGTTCTACTATCGATAAAAAAATGCGACGCTATAAAGGGACAGAAAAGAAACTTCCAAAATCAATTAAGAAATTATATGAGGACCTTCTGAATAGGGCAGCTAATCAATAAGGTCATTTCCTTCTATTACCTGCACCCCCACGATGATCGATCTTACCATCACCATCGCGGTCCTCGCCAAACGGCATTGCCATTTCAATTCTTTTACCTTGTTTTCGCCCCTCAACGACATGACTGCTGTATACTTTCTTCTTGGTCCTTTTAGCATAGTCTCTGTTCGCTACGGCCATTTCCTGAAGCAGAGTTTCCTTTGATGTGTTTAAAGGAAGTAACTTAACAATTTCTCCCTCTAAGCCAAATTCTTCTGGCCTAACTATATAAAATCCTGATCTCTTACTCTTCGACGATAAAGGAGCAATCCAAGAACCACTATCGGACTCAAAGTCATAATTGAATCGTCCCACAACATTTTCATCCCATGCAACAGACCTAATCCTCTTACCCGCAGCGGCAATTTCGTCCTCATTACCTGCAATAAGCAATAGAATCTTTTGATCCGCGGATGAAACATTTAATGCCAATGCAAAACTATTAAAATCTGGGATCCGAGAATTCAAAATATCTCCTCTTGATTTATACTGATCAGCTATAACGGCTATATCATCAAAATTCTGCGATATGTGCTGAGGACCACGGCCGCTACGAGTTAACCTCTTCTGGCCATCAGGAGCGATAACACAAAAAGCAGTATTCTCAAATCTTCCTCCTAGATGACTTCTTACAATTTTTTGATTCTCCTCACTTTCATATGACTCTATTCGGACACAAATAAATTTTCTGGAAGCTTTGATGACGTCTGGATCACTGAACAAACTGTTCTTTGTGGCGGTATACCCAGGTCAGAAAACACCCGGAACGCCACCGCACTGCGAAGCCGCCGCCATAAAAAGGATTGGTCGATTCATCCTTTTGGCCTCTGAGATCCCATCTTCCAATCTAGGATACCAGGCTATGCCGGGCTCACCTAGATCCAATAAAGATTCTCCCAAATCATTTGGTCTCGGGCCTCCAGTCCTTCGCCTCGCTCCGCCCTGACCACGGATAGGTCCATTTCTTTCGCCTTCATTAGCATCCAATCGTGATCCCCTACCAAAACGATCAGGTCTTAGCTCGTTACCCGAAATCACCCCATCCCTATTCTTATCTAAACTCAAAAGCGATTCCGATGCTTCTTCAAGTTCCTTAGATGAAATGGACCCATCACCATTAATATCCAATGCTCTTAACACGGGATGATTACCTGAACTCCCTCTGCTTGGCCCTTCTCTCGACGGAATTTGGGCTAAAGAAAACTTAGAAAAAAGGGTTAAAGAAAAAAATACGCTTAATGCAATGCTTTTAATGTTCATTTTTTGTGAAACATGATTAAATAATCATAAATAGATTACGAACAGATTACTTGATCTGTAACAAAAGTTTTTTGTTTTTATTTGAATAAAACTAAAGCCTATCAAGTCAAACGAAGGATGAAAATTTGGAATTATATAGGAATAATACTGCTAATTAGCGCTGTCTCTACTTTGCTCATCCGAGCAGATCAGATTCTCACTAAAGAGACAACCGGACCAGACCCTGCCACAATTGACCCTCCAGCAACTGAACCTATAGCAATTGAAAATGAAACTGAACCCACTCAGGACCAACGAGAAGATATTCTCCTAAAAAAAATAGATCTACTTACCGAGCGGATTAATGAATTAGAAAAACAGCT
>JABSSR010000010.1:0-6314 GCA_013213965.1 Verrucomicrobiales bacterium
AGGTTCGACTTTTAGTTTTCTTTTATTTTAGTTATTGAATCTCTGAGGAATATTTTCTTCTTAGAGATTAATTAATTAATTAAAAAGTTTGTCGCGATTTGCTTCAAATGAAGCAATGTCTCGAATGCCAGATCAAGAGAAGAGGGAGCAATCCACATCTAAATTGTGGGATCCAAAGTTTCCGTTTAGACCAGATAAATTTCCTTTCTTTTATGGATGGGTGATTGTTTTGGTTGGAACAATAGCTGTTATCTTCAGTATTCCCGGTCAAACGATGGGATTTGCTGTTTTCACTGATACCTTGATCAAGGAACTTGATCTTAGCCGAGTTCAGTTGAGTACGGCGTATTGTGTCGGCACCGTTGCCAGTGGCCTGAGCCTTCCTTACTTCGGTAGACTCTACGATCGCATAGGTGCGAGACGTATGATCGTCTACTCTTCTATAGCCACGGGTTTCGTTTTACTCTATTTAAGCCAGGTCCGCAATCTATTAGATTGTCTGAGCTCTTTTGTGTCTTTGTCGAGAGTAGTCATTGCATTTGTGATCATCACTTTGGGATTTTTTATGATACGTGCCTCAGCCCAGGGAGTTCTCACAATGACAGGAAGAAATGCTATCGGTAAGTGGTTTGATTATAATAGGGGCAAGGCCTTTGCTTTGAGTGGTGTATTTACTGCATTCTCTTTTTCTTTTGCTCCGCGTGGACTTAAGTGGATGAGTGATAAATTTGGCTGGTCTGGAGCATGGGTGGTTCTTGGTATGATGACGGTTGTAATAATGGCAGGTCTTGGGTGGTTACTGTTTCGCGATAACCCTGAAGAGTGCGGTTTAATCATGGATGGTAATAGAGAAGAGAAAACGAAAAGGAAAATTCACGAAGATGCTGTTGCTCATAGGGACTTTGAACTTTGCGAATCGCTAAGGACATGGTCCTTTTGGGCTTTTAATTTATCGTTTAGTTTTATTGCTCTTTATACTACCGCAGTCACTTTTCATATTATTTCAATTGGGAAAAGTTTAGGAAGAAATGAATTTGAAGTGATTGGTTATTTTGTTCCGATGGCAGTCATTAGTGTATTATCCAATTTGTTTATGGGATGGGTCAGTTCTAGGACCAGGCTCAAATATCTTTTGGCTGCAGTGAATACTGGTGGCGTTGTTTCAGTTTTGGGAGTCATTCACTTAGACACTGATATGGGTGTTGCTTTATATATTGTAGGTAACGGAATTGCTGCTGGTGGATTTTCTTGTCTAAGTGGCATTGTATGGCCTCGTTTTTACGGTCGCCGTTGGCTTGGATCAGTGAGTGGTGTGAGTATGTCCAGTATGGTCATTGCTAGTGGTATTGGACCATTAGTTTTCGGTGCTTCGTTTGCATTATATGATGCTTATATGCCGATTCTATGGTTCTGCTCTTTATTACCAGCACTTTTGCTGATTGGGTCTTCCTGGGCCGATAACCCTCAGAGATATTCTGGCGGTATCTGATTGAGTTTTATTAAATATTTTCAGTTTTATTTATTCTCTTTTAGCGCCGACGAATTGCAGCTATGATCTTTGTGTGTTTGGCATGAGAAATTACTGTGTGTTTAAAATGAAGAATAGAAAAATACGGTTAGAACTTTTAGTAATTATTTTCGTTGTTGGATTCCTTTTGAATACGGGAGCCAAAGAAATAAGGACTTGGACTTCATCGGATGGGAGAACTTTGGAAGCTGAGTTTGTTACTGGAACAGATAGAAATGTGACGCTAAGGCGCAAGACGGACGGGCGACGTTTTACTCTTCCCCTTGATAGTATTTCTAAAGAGGACAGGGAATGGGTTAAAGAAAAAATGGAGGAACTCACCGCTCCAGAAAAGAAGGAGCCTAGCGGAATTTTTGTGGATCGATTGAATGATACATGGGAAAAGATGGAATATGAGAGTCTGAAATTTAGATTCTGGGGAGGACAAAAACTAAAATCAAATAAGAGGTATCCTTTTGTGGTTTTTCTTCATGGCAGAGGTTCAGGTGGTAGTGATAATGAAAAACAACTATTTAGTGTTCCAAGGACGTTAACTTCGAAAGGTTTCTATAAAGAGAAACCATCGTTCATTATTGCTCCTCAGTGTCCAGATGATGAGAAAGGTTGGAGAGGAAAATATATTCAGGATGTGATTGGTTTAGTTAATACGGCAATCGAACATCTTCCAGTGGATAAGAATCGAATTTACATTACTGGTGTTTCCATGGGAGGCTTTGGAACATGGGAAGCATTAGCTAATGACCCTGATTTGTTTGCAGCAGCCGTCCCGGTCTGTGGAGGAGCTAGTCCTCGAATTGCTAAGGCAATTAAAAAAGTTCCAATATGGACTCATCACGGTGTTGCAGATAATGTTGTGAGTGTTGATTTTACTCGCAGTATAGTAGAGGCTTTGAAACGGGTTAAAGGAAATATCAAGTATACTGAGTATGATGAAGATTCAGGTATTAAGCATGATGCTTGGAGGCCATGCTACGGTAACTCAGAGGTTTTTGAATGGATGTTCTCCCAGTCCAAGAAGGATAGATAGGTAATATTCTTAATGGAGAAAATTAAGGAGAAGTATTATCTATTTTTTCAATACTGACAGGGCACACTTTTAATTCAGCCGTATCAGTGACAGGGTCATACCCACTGCCGGTAAGAACATTAACGGGTACACTTGCAAAGCTAAAGCTAGTAAATACGGTGCCCCTAGGAGAACAATCAGTTAGTCTAGCTTTAATTTGGATGCTTCCCCGACGGCTCTTCATTTCTACTATCTCTCCATCAGCTATTCCCCAATCAGAAGCGTCTGATGGGTTAATTTCGAGACTTTCTTCATTGAGTAGATAATCGATTCCCGCGCTTCGGCCTGTCTGGGTTCGGGTATGATAAGCCGGGAGTCTTCGGCCCGTAGTGAGCCATATGGGAAAATCTTCATCAATGACTTCAGCAGGATCACGGTATCCTATTAATTTAAATAAACCCTTACCGTTTTTGAATTCTTTTTCATGCAATCGTGGCGTTCCAGGATGGTCCTTTTCAGGTACTGGCCATTGAAATTCACCATCACCTATCCTGTCCCAGTTCAGTCCTGTATAAATTGGACTAAGAGAACAGAGTTCGTTAAAAACATCTTTAGCAGATTCGAAATGATTGAACTGGGTATTGCCCATTCTTTTTGCAATCTCAGATATTATCCACCAATCAGGTTTTGCTTCGCCCGGGGCAGGAACTGCTGCGCGCAGGCGCTGAACCCTTCGTTCTGTGTTAGTTTGAACGCCGTCAGTTTCAGCAAATGCTGTTGCTGGGAAAACTATATCAGCGAGTTCCGCTGTCTCTGTCAGAAATAAATCAATGACTACAAGATGCTGAAGACTTTTAAGAGCATTTTCGCAATGGTTTTTGTCCGGGTCAGTGACCACAGTATTCTCCCCGTCGATGAGCATAGCATGTATTCCATCAGGTTCTTTACTGCCACACAAATTAAGTGCGCCAACCTTTGTTATTCCTCTCTCGGCATCGATCTGAGTTCCGTAGGCCTTTGAGAATTTATCAGCATTTAGTGGATCATCGCAGGGCTGAAAACCAGGAAAGTTATTTGGCACGGCTCCGCAGTCGCCGGCTCCCTGAATATTGTTTTGCCCGCGCATCGGATTTATCCCACCACCTTTGATCCCTAGGTTCCCTGTCATTAACGATAAGTTGCAAAGTGACTGAACGTTATCTACTCCGCAGATGTGTTCCGTGATACCTAAAGTATAATAAATGGCCGATGGTTTACCTTCTCCGAACCATAGTGCTGCTTGTTCTATTTGTTTTGCAGGAACTTCACAGATACTAGATGCCCATTCAGGGGTGAAATCTTTTACGTGGTTAAGAAATTCCTTAGATCCTGATGTTCTAGATTCGATAAATTCTGTATTAATGAGATCTTCGCGAGCAATGACATGAGCCATGGCAAGGAGTAGAGCAACGTCTGATCCGACCCTAATTCTGAGGTGAAGATCAGCTATCTTAGCTAATCGGGTTTCTCGAGGGTCGACGACGATCATCTTGGCTCCACGAGACACTGCTTTTTTGAGGCGAGTCGCGGCCACTGGGTGACATTCGGTCATGTTGGTTCCAATGGCGAAGATGACTTCAGGGTATTCCATATCAATGAGCGGGTTACTCATTGCTCCTCTTCCGATGGTGGCCGCCAGACCGGCGACAGTAGGAGCGTGTCAACTTCGACTACAGTTATCTATGTAATTAGTGCCGAAATTGGATCGAATAAATTTCTGCATTGTGTAGGCGGCCTCGTGAGGGGCTCGTCCGGATGCGATCCCATAAATTGAGCGNCTTCCATTTTCTTGCAGTACTCTTTTGAAGCCTTTTGCGGCTGCATCTAGAGCCTCATCCCACTCGGACTCTTTGAAAGTTCCGTCTTCTTGCCTGATTAAAGGTTTTTGGAGTCTGTCAGGATGATGCACAAAATCAAAAGCGTATTGCCCCTTGACGCACAGAGCTCCTTCATTGGCCGGTCCGTCCATAGCTGGTTGTATTCCTACAACGCGATCCCCTTTACTAAGTATGTCTACGGTGCAGCCTACGCCGCAGTATGGACAAACTGATCTTGTCTTTTTTATTTCTTCAGGTAATTCTTTGGCCCGGAGTGCTTTCTTGTCAGAGAGCGCGCCGGTAGGGCAGGTTTGAACGCATTGGCCACAAAAAGTACATTGAGAATCACGGAGATCATTTCCAAATTCAGTTGAAATTTGAGTTTCAAATCCTCGATTAATGATGTTGATTGCATGATCTCCTTCCTGTTCTGCACAGACTCTCACGCAGCGGTAGCATGAAATGCAATTATCGTAATCACGTAATATGAAAGGGTTCTTATCATCCTGATTGGTCTTGCCGCTTTTTTCCCCACAAAATCTGTCGGTCCTAGCTTCATATCTTTCGATCAGTTTGCCAAGTTCTTGACTTGCGTAACCGGATAATGGATCAATGTCTAGGTTACGGTTCTCACTGGCAACCATTTCAAGGAGTGTTTTCCTATATTGCTCAATGGCGTTTGTTCTAGTCTTAATAACCATCCCATCTGTGGCCTTAGTAGTACAAGAAGCGACTGGATTTTTAATGCCTTCAACTTCCACTACACAGAGGCGACACGATCCAAATGCTTCGAGTCTTGGATCGTAACAGAGAGTAGGGACCTCTCGCCTACAACTGTCAGTAACTTCGTATATTGTTTGGCCGTCCCTTAATTCTACAAGTTTCCCATCAACAGATACGGTCAGTATCCGTGCATTCGCAGGAACATCTTTAGCGGAAATCATTTGAGAGGGGTTAGTAATTAAACATGGAAAACCCTAAATTGGTACCTAATTTTAAAATTAATTTAGAAATCCTGAATTTATTTTAAAATTAAGTATTATCTTATTTAATTCTCTTTTAGGGAGTTATTTTAATATAAAAAAACGGCCAACTGGATCAGTTGGCCGTTTTGAGATGAGAATAAGAAAGAAGATTGCTTTGAAATTTATAGACCGAGTTCTTTTTTCACTGCTGAACTGAGGGCAGGCCCCCGTAAATTAGAAGACATAATCTTTCCGTCTTTACCTACCAAGAAAGTGGCAGGAATAGATGTGATTCCAAATTTCTTTGCTAGAGCGTTACCCCAACCCTTCCCATCAAAGGCTTGTGGCCAAGGCATGTTCTTATCTTTAACGAATGATTTTAGTTTTGCCTCGTCCTTGGCGTTATCCAGTGAAATGCCAATGATCTCAAATCCTTTGTCGTGATAGGTTTCATAAGCCTTAAGAACGTTTGGTAGCTCTGCGATGCAAGGTCCGCACCAAGTGGCCCAAAAATCAATGAGTATTACTTTTCCCTTCATGTCAGCCAGGTCAATTTCTTTGCCTGCCAAACTGGTAAATTTAAGATCCATCGCTTCACCGATTCCAGGTTTGTTAAGCTCTCCCCCTAACTGATCCAGGAATTGACCATAACGCTCAGCTTGAGGATGTCCTTGTATATCTTTTTTTGCAGAGGATAACGCGGTTCTTGCTTTGTCCTTTGCTCCTGATGCCATGTGAAGGGCGAACAGTTCTTGGAAGACTCCGAAGAATTCTTGAGGGATGAGATCAGCTCCTTTGGCAAGATTCTTGTATTTTCCACCGAGTAGCTCAGCTTGGCGTTCAGTCATTTTAAGTCTTGCGTATGACTCTATAAGGAAATCAGTGGCTTCGTTTGCATCAGTGGCATTTGGATTCTTTTGCAAATAGGCTTCGATTGATTCAGCTGCTTGCTTAGTATG
>JABSSR010000010.1:6414-13860 GCA_013213965.1 Verrucomicrobiales bacterium
AGATTCTGAAGAAAGGCGAAGCTTAGGTGCTTTTTTCTGATCGGCATTTCGCTTAAGGAAAAATTCTGCAAGTAATCTGATATCCTCACGACGTTTCCTGAGAGGGGGTATGTGGACACGTACTACATTAAGTCGGTAAAAGAGGTCTTCCCTGAAAAGCCCGTCTCGCACGCACACTTCAAGATCTTTATTTGTTGCAGCTAGGATTCTTACCTCGGTGCATAAAGTTTCATTTCCACCGACTCTAGAAAATTCACCTGACTGAAGGGTTCGAAGTATTTTGCTTTGTGTTTGAATGGGCATGTCTCCGATCTCATCAAGAAAGAGCGTTCCGCCATCGCACTGTTCGAAACGCCCTTTGCGCATGGAATGAGCGCCAGTGAATGAACCTTTTTCATGTCCAAAAAGTTCTGACTCCAGTAGGTTTTCAGGAATTGCGGCACAGTTAATTACCATAAATTCACTTCCTGAGCGTTTACTGAACTTGTGGATCGCGTCAGCAACGATTTCTTTTCCTGCTCCACTCTCTCCTGTAATAAGGACAGGAGCATCTCCTCGAGAAGCTCGCCCAACCATTTTGAAAACTTCTTGCATTCTTGGAGCACTGCCGATGATAGTTTCATCTGGTGAATTATTTCTCTTGTTAGGATCGATTTGTTCAGAGGTAGAGCTGATCGCATCACTTGCGGCCAAGGCCTCCTCAACGACAGGACGTAAGTCATAGGGTAAGGATTCCTTGCGCAGAACATCATAGGCGCCGAGCTTCATTGCTTCTATCACTGCACTAGTCGGAGGGAATCCTGTTGTGAGGACAATTTGGGAGTTGGGGTCGTTGAGGCGGATTTTTTTGATTAGTTCCATTCCGCTTAGAGGTTTAATGAATAACTCGGTAATTAATAAGTCAGGACGGTTCTCCAGATACGCATTAAGAGCAGTTTCTGAATCATTAAGACAAATAATCTCTGTGGTTGGAGTCCTTAGGTGTTTGTCAGCCCAAGATAAAAAATCATCATCAGGGTCAACAACCATGATGGTCTTTATTGGGTCAGCGCTCATTTGTTTGTCTTTAGCTACCCTAATGATGGCGGAAAATTCTGATATTTCAAACTTCTCCGTATCGGCGCTCCCGATTGCTAAAATCCTGAATGGCTTCTAGTAAGTTTTCTTTCTTAAAATCTGGCCATAATTTGTCGCTTATGAACAGTTCTGCGTAACTTATTTGCCAGAGGAGAAAATTTGAGATGCGCTTTTCACCAGAAGTTCGGATGAGCAGATCTGGGTCTGGTGTTTGGGCAGTGTAAAGGTGTTCGCTAAATATTTTCGTATCGAGGCTTGAAGGGTCTAACTTCCCTTCTTTTATATCAGATAGCACACTTCGGATTCCGTGAATAATTTCTTCTCGAGCGCCATAACTGAGAGCAAGGATGAGTGTCAATGCTGTATTGTTGCGAGTTTCGTGGATGGTTTTTTTTAGTTCTTTTAATGGTCCTGATGACAAATCTTGAAGATTTCCAATTGCCTGAAGTCGAACGTTATTCTTTTTTAGTTCTGAGGATTTCTTTTTCAGAAATTGTTCAAGCAATTTCATGAGTGCATTTACTTCGGTCTTGGGGCGGTTCCAATTTTCTTTTGAAAATGCATATAAGGTAAGATATTCGACCTTGGCTTCGATGCATCCCTCTATCACTGCCTTTACGGATTCAGCTCCGGCCTGATGCCCCTCCCACCGTTGCAGTCCTCTAGATTTTGCCCACCTTCCATTACCGTCCATTATGATAGCGATATGTTTGGGTGTTAATGTTTTTTGGGAAGACATTTAAATGTGAGAATAAATCAGTAAGGACATTAGTGGAATATAAATTCCCAAACTAACACAACACAACTATAGTATTAATTAATCCCGCAAAAGTGTTTCCTTGCGGTCTGGTCCTACACCAACGATTCTTATTGGAGTTTCGCATAGCTCGGAGAGGCAATCGAGGTAAGTTTTTGCTTTTTCTGGCAGGGTCGCAATGTCAGGCGCCCCGGCAGTTACCTCATTGATCCATCCTGGCATTTCTTCATATATGGGATTGCATAATTCCCAGTCCGCGACATTAGCAGGTGGTGTATGAATTGTTCCACCTCTCAACTCGTAAGATGTGCAGATTTTTATTGTGTTAATACCGTCTAGTCCGTCTACATTAGTGAGGGCAAGATGATCAGCTCCGTTAAGTCTGCAGGCGTGTCTGACAAGTACTGCATCAAACCATCCGCAACGCCTTTTGCGACCAGTAGTTGCACCGAATTCTCTACCCATTCCATGCATGCGATCTGAAAATTCCGCATTTTCTGTAATGAATGGCCCTGACCCTACCCTGGTAGTGTAAGCTTTTGCTACGGCAGTCACATTGTCAATGGATCGAGGCGAGACCCCGGAACCTGTACAGGCCCCGCCCGCAGTGGTATTGGATGAAGTGACGAAGGGGTAAGTTCCGTGATCGATATCAAGATAAGTTCCCTGGGCCCCTTCAAAGAGTAGCGATTTGCCTGCTGAAATTTGCTCATGCAAGTAGGTGGTAGTTTCAGATATAAAAGGTTTTAGTCGTTCAGCAGCTATTTTTATTTGATTAATAATTTCCTTGCTATCTATCGGTTCAGCTTCACTCCCTAGTAGAAGGCTATTTGCTTTATCGACTTTAGATGTAATTTTTTCAGATAAGGAGTCCTGATTGACGAGGTCTGCCATTCGAATGCCGGAACGTTCTGCTTTATCAATATAAGTTGGACCAATGCCTCTTCCTGTGGTCCCAATCTTTTGGCCTCCGAGTCCGGACTCTCGATAAGAGTCAAGGGTCCTATGATACGCTAGAGTTAGGTGAGCTCTGTTGCTGATGGCTAAATTTTCAGGAGTGATTTCAACTCCTTGCTTTTGTAAATTATCAAATTCCTCAAGGAGTGATATCGGGTCGATGACGACACCATTACCGATAACACATTTTTTTCCTGGCCATAAAATTCCAGAAGGTATTAGGTGAAGGATATATTTGTTACTGTCGTGTATTACTGTGTGTCCCGCATTGTTTCCTCCCTGTGCGCGTACGACAATGTCGGTATCTTCAGTAAGGAAGTCGACAATTTTTCCTTTTCCTTCATCGCCCCATTGAGCTCCTACAATAATTGTGTTTGGCATAAAATTAACGGAGCATACCTGCTCCTTTGGAAATTGAATTGAATCCTATTTTTCTCTTAGTTTTAATTTGGAAATTTAAAAGTGATATTAAAAATAGAATGGTCACTTTGAATCTTCAATCAGTTTGGCGAACTCAGAAAAGAAATACTTGGCATCGTTTGGGCCGGGTGAAGCTTCAGGGTGATATTGAACGCTGAAAGTGGGGTGGTCATTGCTTCGGAGGCCTTCGACTGTATCATCATTTAAGTTAATGTGAGTCACTTCTGCGCTTGCAGGTAGTGAGTCTGCGTCAACTGCGAATCCGTGATTTTGTGATGTAATTGCCACGGCATCTGTTCTCAGATCCTTAACTGGTTGATTGCCTCCGCGATGGCCGAATTTAAGTTTGTATGTTTTTCCGCCGATAGCATGAGCTAGTACTTGGTGTCCAAGACAAATTCCAAATACAGGAACCTTTCCAAGCAATGATTTAATTTCTGCATGAATATCACCAAAAGCTTCCGGGTCACCGGGTCCGTTAGATAGAAAGATCCCGTCAGGATTCATGGATAGGACCTCTTGGGCCGAAGTTCTTGCATTTACGACATCAACTGAAAATCCCTCACGTCTTAAGCATCGAAGGATATTTTGCTTTATTCCAAAATCATAAGCAACAATCTGGTGTTTTATTTCAGGAAGACTCCTATAGAAATCTTTACCGTTCCTTTCGTCAGTCTCTGTAGTTGGGTTCGCTAACACCCATTCTCTACTCAAGGTGTTATCGGGATCCCAACGATAAGATTTATTAGTCGTTACTTCCTGCACAAAATCCATTCCGACGACTCCGTCAGATTTTTTTGCATGGGAGCAAGCCTCTTCTGGTGATATACTTTCAGTAGTCAGGGTGGCTTTCATTGCGCCGCGTTCTCTTAAATGTTTTGTTAGAGAGCGAGTATCAATTCCTTGGATCCCGATGATGTTGTGATCATTTAAGTATGATTGCAGAGAACTTTCGGATCTCCAGTTGCTAGGCTCTTCACAGAGTTCCTCTATTACAAATCCTTTTACATGTGGGCAACTGCTTTCTGTATCAATACCATTGATCCCATAATTTCCAATCAATGGATAGGTCATTGTTACAATCTGGCCACGATATGACGGATCAGTCAGAATTTCCTGATAACCCGTCATTGATGTGTTAAAGCAAATTTCCCCGCTCTGTTTACCAGTAGCGCCAAAAGCTTCACCTACAAAGTGGCGACCGTCTTCAAGGGCTAGGATTGCTTTCATTATTTTAAATTAAAATGCGAGGATTTCTGATTCGATGATTTATTACAGAGTTTTAAAATGATGCAAGCAATGACGAAAAAAATCCTCAACTCTTATTACCGGTAATGATGGTTTTTATTTCTTTTAAGGGAATATTTTGGGTCCGGAGGCGTATCGTGTCTATGATGGCCTCATTATTATTAAATCTTAGGTCCCGCCCATAAATTCTACCTCCTTGCCAGGTCAAAATGCAGCAAGGTAGGCCAGGTGGGGCCTTTTTAGATGCGGGCCTGAGAACTAGGGCATTTACCGAGCCAGTCAGATCAAATTTTCGTTCACCGAAGAGAGGGGAACGGCATGCCATCTCAACGCCTCCTTCGGTACTGGAGATCCCGGTAAGATTACATTCGAAAAAGTCGCCATTAGATAGAAGGACTCCATTTCTTCTGCCATCTAAGAATTCATCAAACTTGTTTTCGATAGGGTGATGGAATTCAATCCGTGAAATTGTAAGTGATGGTATCACTTTGCCACTGTGAATGCCTCCTAGCCTGAAGATGGATTTATTTGCAGATTGAATAGGTGAATGAAAAATAGTGCCGTCGATCAGAGCTATTTTTGGATGCAGTATTTTTTGAGATCCGAGTTCTTCTAAAGTTCCTATTTGTAAATGATCGAAGATTGTGACCCAGCGTCGACGTGGTTTGCGGCCTTGTCCGACCAAGCAGACAGTAGCATCTTTACCCATTTCATCTGGGAATGATCTAAGTTGTCGCCAGAATTCTCCGTCCGCTGATACGAAGCCAGTGATTTTACCGCCTTCTCGGGTCAATCGTATCCAGTGCCCGGGTCTTGAATTGCTGCGTGCATCGATTTTACTAATGGTTTCTCCTTCTTTGGTGTAATGAATGGATGCTGGGCGTCTGTGCGAAAGTGCAAGGAAAACGCTTTCTGCATTAGGGTCAGTTCCTTTGCGGATCATGATTCCGCTTTTTGTTTCCTGCTCGTAAGTATCTATTCTGGTGATTTTAGTTGTGACGTGTGTTTCGGTTTCGGAAATTGGGCGATGAGCCATATAGAAAGATCCAAATTTTTCATTCCGTTCAGGTGATGAAGTTTCTATTAGGATGCTTCCGTTTTTTACTTTAACAGATCCTCCTCTTGGTAGGGGGCCAATGGCTGTCTCTATCCATGGAGGGGGCAGGGGACCGTCCTCATAAGGTTTAGCAGAAGTGTCTGATTTTGGTGCGTAGAATATGATTCGGCCCGTGCCATTAAGATCTACTGTTTTCTCTATGCCTGCTGATCCTTTGCTTTTATCCAGAGGAGTGCCTGTATGGTCTCTGGTCTTAATTAGTTCCGTGCCTTCTGATTTAATGAAGCCGCCCCACGCTGAATTGTTAGTGCTTTCAATGTCGACTCTGAATTCTGAACGGCTTTGCGTTGATAAGAGAAGGAGAAATAAACTCGTAACGTGTACAGCTGATTCGAGTTTTCTGTAATGCATTCTATGAAGGTCTATCTTTGGTAAAGTGGGACATAATGATAAGGCATTGCTAAAATCATTGTGTAGACTGCCGTAGAATAAATGGGTCCTGGGCTACTCCCGTCGAGTTCTCTGTTCCAGTATTTATTTCCATCGTCATCGGTCCGAGCTCTTTCCAATAGTGTTTTATTCAGTGTCGAATACCAATCAGCCCATACCTTTCCTCCTATCATGTACTGAGCAGGGGCTGCATAGAAATTTCCATAGGTGAACCATCGGTCTCCTGGTTTAAATTTCTGATTTAGATATTTTGAACCGGCAACGACTGTTGGATCATCGTATTCGCCGCAGACTTGAAGTGAATATATGGCAGCGGCTGTCCTTGCGAATCCGGACCCTTGAGCGGGCTGATATCCGAAACCTCCGTCGCGTTTGTTGTGGCATTTTTTTACGTAATTAACAGCGTCATCAATTGTTTTTTGAGGAACTGAAAGCCCACCATTTTTGGCGGCCCTCAGAGCGACAACGGCCAGAACGGTTACGGAAATGTCTGCATCTCTGGCTATTGGTTGGTATCTCCATCCTCCTTGTGCATTTTGACTGCTAACGATCACTTTGATCATTTTCTCAAGTTTGTTTTTTAAGGTGTCATCATTTGTTTGGCCGTAGAGTTCGGCCAGTGCGATGCTGGCAATGCCATGGAAGTACATGTATTGCCCACTGTTTTCATCACCTATCAATCCCTGATCATCTACTTGGGTGAGTAGATATCGAACGGCCAGATCAACATTCTTTCCGTAAAGGCCTTCATTAGGTAAGTTTCCGGCAGCTTGGAAAGCCATTAATGTGTAGGCAGTCATAGCAATTGGATACCGTGCCTCTTCACCAGTTTCTCCTGCCCAAGCTCCTGTAGGCGATTGCTTTGAGGCTAGATAGGAAAGTGCTCCATTAATGACTGCCTCTGTTGCTGCATTGACTTTGACGGGGTCTTCTAAACGGCCTTTGGAAGGAGCTCCAATTCCAGAATTTAGCAATGAGAGGAAAATTATTATAGTTACTGATATTCCTTTAATAATATTTGTAATAGAGATTCCCATTTGTCGTGCTTCTCAGGCTAAAGGCTTATTTGACCTACAGCTTTATTTGTTCGTTGCTTTATCTGACAAATTTTTAAGATATTGTTGAATGAGTGAGCCGTATTCTGCAGGATAAGCATCTGATTTGGACTGGTTCAGTGTGCCTCTTTCGCGTTTGGGTAAACCAATAAATTTACTGGTTCCTCTTTCATCTCTCTTTGGTCCCTTTGCTCCACCAGTTCCAGTGTAATTACCCTGATCACCGTTTCCTTGCTCAGATGGTTGGCCCTGACCCTGGCCTTGACCTTGACCTTGACCTTGACCCTGACCCCTTCCTCTTCCTTTTCCTTGCTTTTTCCCAGCATCCAAAGCGGCAAACAAATCAACTTTTCCGTAAAGTTCACCTTTACAAATCCACACCTTCACACCTATTTTTCCATAAGTAGTTTGTGCTTCACTCAGAG
>JABSSR010000100.1 GCA_013213965.1 Verrucomicrobiales bacterium
ATTGTGAAAGGCTCGAGTTAGAAATCCAATACTCTCTGCTCCCGCAGGACAAGACTGAGGACCGCGATGCTATCGTGGAAATCAGAGCAGGGACGGGAGGTGACGAAGCGTCCCTCTTCGCTGGAGACCTTTTCAGAATGTATCAACGGTTCAGTGAATTGAGTGGCTGGAAAATAGAGCCCCTTGAATCGAGCCCGTCTGAGGTGGGAGGATTCAAAGAAGTCACCGTCAAAGTGTGCGGAGATGAGGTCTTTCGCCGCTTGAAGTATGAGAGTGGTGTTCATCGTGTCCAAAGAGTTCCTGAAACAGAGACGCAGGGACGCATTCACACATCCACTGCTACTGTTGCCGTGATGCCTGAAGCTGAAGACGTGGACATTGAACTGAAGCCGGATGAATTAAACATTCAGGCTACCCGGTCCGGGGGACCGGGCGGGCAGCACGTGAATACTACGGATTCGTGCATTCAGGTGACGCACCTTCCGACCGGGATCATGGTCCGGTGCCAGGACGGGAGGAGTCAAACGAAGAACAAAGAAAAGGCCCTGACTATCCTTCGTTCAAAATTGCTTGAAGCTAAGCAAAGGGAAGAGGCGGAAAAGTATTCCGAGCAGCGTCGTAACCTCATAGGGAGTGGGGGCCGAGAAGAAAAAATCCGTACATATAACTTTCCGCAGAACAGAGTCACCGATCACAGGATAGGATTGACGTTGCATAATTTAGAAGGCGTCCTGACAGGTCAGGTCGAAGAATTAGTGGAAGCGCTGCAAGCGTCCGAGATGGCTGAAAGGTTGCAAGAAGCTGGCCTGAAGTAGGGCAGATCAAGAATGAAGTCCCTGCTCGAGACACTGCAGAGCGGTTCTGGTTACCTAGAGGATCGGGGCATTGATGAGGCTCGACTCAATATGGAGCTTATCATAGCGAATGTCCTAGGCTGTGAGCGGATCGAGCTTTATCTTGCCTATGACCGCCCAATGCAGGAGGAAGAACTTGAGCAATTGCGCTCATTTTTAAAGAGGAGAGGGCAGCGAGAACCTCTCCAGCATATTCTTGGTAGAGTGGAGTTTATGGGCCATGATTTTATTTCTGATTCGAGGGCTCTGATTCCTAGGCCGGAGACTGAAGAATTAGTTGGCATACTGTTGAATCAGTTTTCGTCTTCGACAGAACCGAGCCGAATCCTTGACGTTGGATGTGGTTCTGGAGTGATCGGTATTTCTTTAGCCATTCGATGGAAAGATTCTCATGTCACGATGGTTGATTGTTCGGAGGATGCTTTGTCCCTAAGTGAAGAAAATGCAATTAACTTGAAGCTGAATGGTTCTCGGATCAGTTATACGTGCACTGACCTGCTCAATGATGTAGAGGGTTCCTTTGATCTTATCGTTGCTAATCTTCCTTATGTTGACCCTGATGAAATCAACGGCCTGGAGTCTGAGTTAAGTTTTGAACCGCGCAACGCGTTGGACGGAGGAGAGGGCGGAACGGCTCTCATTTCCCGGTTCATTTCCCAAGTCCCTGATTCCTTGTCTGGGCAAGGTCTTCTGGCTCTGGAAGTTGGAGAGGGGCAAACTGATTTTTTTGGCAGAGCCATGAGTATAATGGGCTTCGATCAGATAAAAATGATGAAAGATCTTTCTGGAATAGAACGTTTTATACTGGCGATGAGGTGAGAGAAGCTTCAATTTTAAATCAATGGAAAAACTTTTAGTCAGTGGCGGGTCTCGTCTTTCTGGATCAGTAAGGATTAGCGGATCGAAGAACAGTTCTTTGCCGATACTGGCAGCGACCTTGCTCAGTGATGAGCCCTGCGTAATCCGCAACGTTCCTGACTTAAGTGATACTAATTACATGGTCCAAATACTCTCTACACTTGGTGCTGAGGTGGAGATGGAGGACGGGACCGTGAGAATCCAAGCTCGAGAAATTTCTTCTCAAGCTCCTTATGATCTCGTCAGAAAGATGCGAGCTTCAGTGTGTGTTCTGGGGCCGATGCTTGCGAGGAAAGGGGAAGCCTTCGTTTCCCTTCCCGGAGGATGTGTTATAGGTGACCGCCCCATTGATTTGCATTTGAGAGGGCTAGAGGCATTAGGAGCGCAGGTCCAGGTCAAGGGAGGAGATGTTATGGTCAGTGCGCCTGAAGGGCTGAAAGGAGCAAAGATCAACATGAGAGGTCAGTATGGGTCAACTGTTCTTGGAACTGATAACGTAATGATGGCGGCTGTTTTTGCCGATGGAACAACTATCATTGAAAGCGCTGCCGCTGAGCCTGAAGTTGAAGATCTTGCAATGTTCCTTAATTCATTAGGTGCAAAGATAGAGGGGGCCGGCACCAGAAAGATTGTCATTCATGGAGTCGAATCACTTACGGGGGCTGATCATGAGGTCATTCCTGACAGGATAGAGGCCGGTACTTTCATGATAGCCGGGATGATAGCAGGTGATGGGGTAGTATTGGAAAATGTAAGACCTGAGCATTTAACGGCCCTCATTGATTCATTGAGAGGCTCTGGCCACAGAGTCGATTTAAAGGATGATGCTAAGATCATTGTGTCTGCCTCTAGTGACCCTAAAGCCAATGAGCTTACGACTGAGCCTTACCCGGGATTTCCTACCGACATGCAAGCACAGATGTGTGCCCTTTATGCTACGACTCCTGGGATCTCTGTAATCACAGAGACTGTATTCCCGAACCGTTTCATGCATGTTTCTGAACTAAAGCGCATGGGAGCTAATATAAATCTCAAGGATTCCATGGCAGTGATTCGGGGAGTTGATCAGTTAAGCGCTGCGCCGGTGATGGCCAGTGATCTGAGAGCATCTGCGGCACTGATTCTTGCGGCTCTCGGAGCGGATGGCACTACGGAGATTAATCGACTTTACCACATTGACCGAGGATACGAAAATATTGACCAAAAGCTTCGCTCACTCGGGGCGGAACTTCAGAGGAGTAAATAAATGAAGGGCTTAATTGGATTTAAGTGTTCTCAGGTACATGCTCATCGGTAATTGTTGCGTTTTCCTTTAGTTTATCGATATAGGACTTGAGTTTGGATTCACGATACTCTGCTTTGATTAGATCGCAGATTTCATCCCTAACATCGTCGAGTGGAATAGGTTCAGGGCAGCGACGATCAATTAGCTTGGCCAGATGCATTCCCCACTGAGTTGAGAATACAGGACTAATTTCCCCGATTTTCATTGAGAAGGTGATTAGTTCGAACTCATCCATGAGTTCTCCTCTCTTGTACCAACCCAGGTCAGCTTCCTCTTCGGGCTTGTCGCTGTGCTTGCGTACAAGTTCCATAAAGTCATCACCGGCACAGGCCGAGTCTCTTACTTCTCTCATTTCAGCAAAAAGATTTTCTTTGTTCTCGGCCTGCTGCAGTGACTTAAAGATGTGCATTGAGCGTACCTCTTCAGCAGTCATGAAGGATTGCTCCTCGGTCTTGTAATACTCTTCAATGTCTGCATCGCTGGGTTCGGGTCCGTCCCCGCTGGCCTGTTCTATCAGTAAATCCACACGCATGCTCTCAGTGACTTCGTTGCGAACTTGTTCTTCATTGCCGGGAGCGATTCCAAGCTTGAAATAAAATGATTCTTCTCCACCGTACTCTTCCTTCAGTTTTTCGAGCTGCTGGTCAACGTCCTCGGGGGACGGATCTTCGATTGCCTGCTTTGCTTTTTGTGATAAGAGCATCCGGGCAATTATATTGTCCTTTGCGTAGCCCATGAATTCGTCGTCGCGCTCGCAGCATGAAACATTGGCCTGCTGTTCAAAATGAGCTTTAATTTGGCTGAATTCGGCATCTATGAGGCCCTCATCTACTGGTTCACCGTTGATTGTTAATGGCATTGTTTCTTGGAGAGTGATGAATTATGGATATCTTACTTAAATTATGCGTGTAGCATTACTTACCCTAATATTGCCTTTCGTTGCAACGTGTTTGCTCAGTGGGCAGGAGAAATTGCCCTTACGGCCCGTGGATAAGGGTCAGTCGGGCACGATCCGGACTGATAAAATTCCCCTTGGTGCGAAGGAGGCCAAGCCTAAGATTCCAACAATCGAAGAGTTGTTAGAAAAGAGTAAAAAGGGTGAAGTGGATGCTGATTCGATGTGGATCATTATTGAGCACGCTAAGGACAGAGGTTTCACCGCACTTGATCTTCGTAGTGATGGAAGTTGCTGGGTAATGGAAAAGAAATTACTTGGTCCCGGAAAATCGAGCCCCTACATCATCCGTTCCAGCAATGAGATACCAAATGGTCTGAGTGAGAAAATTTTGGGCATCGCAAAAAAGAAGAGCATTCTTTTTGCAGAAGGAGTAGGCAAAGCGATTGCCACTGCTGGAGCAGAGCGCGTTAAAATTGGGGTCTCTGCAAATAATGGGAGATCTATTAATACCTCTCCGTCAGTGCCTTTCTCTCAGTACCCTGATGAGTTTCGAGAATCAGTGCAGTCATTGATGGAATTTACTAGGCGATTACCTCTTAACCGCAATGCATTGGGTGTTATTTCATCGGAGTTTATTGGTCCGAGACAAGCAAGGAGGTTAACAGTGCTCTCGGGACAAAAGCTCATTGCGGTGAAAGATCCCGGAAAGGATGCTAAAAAACTTTCAGCTGTTGTTGCCTCTTCCAGAATGCCTAGTCGGAGGATAGCTGTCACTGATCCTACGCAATGGCTGAG
>JABSSR010000101.1 GCA_013213965.1 Verrucomicrobiales bacterium
CCTCGCGTCTTTGAACTGAGAACCTACGTGACAGCTGAGAACCGCCTTAAGAACCTGCACGCCAGGTTCAGAGACCATACCTGCGCAATTTTCGAAACCCATAAAATGACAAATGTTGCATACTGGACCCCTACGGATGCCAAGAAAGGCAAGGACAATACCCTCATCTACATCATTTCACACAAAAGCACTGACCAATCAAAAAAGAACTGGGGAGCTTTCATTGGTGATCCAGCATGGAAAAAGGCCCGCGCAGCATCAGTCAAGGACGGGAAGATCCTTGCCAAGGCACCTCATAAGGTCTTCATGAATTCAACGAACTACTCTCCAATCCAATAAACATTTTTGATTGTCTTAAGTAGAATACGTGAGCTAGAAGAGACGAACTCTACTCCTCAATCAAGACTCCTTCATCATCCCATTCCTTTTTAGAAATTAGCTTGTCTCTCTTGAAGATCTTTTCCGACTTCTTCTGACCATTTTCATGCCATTCCCACATGGCTCCATCCTTTTTCCCGCTCTTCCATAGACTCTTTGATTGCTGTTCACCGTTGAAGTACCAAGTCAACTGCAACCCTTCCTTCTGACCGTATCTTAGTGTCACCTCTTCCGCTTTCTTGCCATTAGTCGACAACCTGTACACCTTGCCTGAAAACGACGTGAACGCTTCCGGTTCATAATAAATTCCATCTCGCTTTTCCAAAGTGATGATATTAACTGATCCCTTTTCAGTCAGGACCGGTTCCTCGTTCTTCTTGTCGTATACCTCATTAAATGAAAATGCAGGTACAATGCTGAGGATCGTGCCTGACAAGGGGCTCTTTTCCGGACCAAAAGTCATCATGCTCCCTGATTTCGGATCAACTGAAGTGAATTTAAGGAGGCTATAGACCTTATCATTATCAAGGACCTTGGCGATGAGACCATCAATCTTATAAGTTAAACCGTCCTTCTCTTGTATTACCTTATTTCCCTTCAAAGAGCCTAACTTTATTTTTCCGTCCAACTCAAACTGGAACAGTGCCGTGACAGGCCAATCCGCAGCCTGAACAGAAAGTCTCTTGCCAATTATCTTCTCCACCAAAGGACTGGGAGGAAACTTTTCTTTAAGGAAATTCCGGTCTTCCTTTGAAAGTTTATCCGGATGCAGTTTGAGAACTTTTCCTTTCCTTGTCCTAAGAATTATTTCCGTATGATCCGCGGAAATCACCTCAGCATCAATTTTAGTTCCTAACGCAGATGTCCATTCCCGAAACCCTGTATCCGCCTTCTGTGCCAAGGCACACTGAATAATCAGCAAAGAAAAAACAGCGACCTTAGAGTAACGCATGATTTCCATAGGGAAAATCTAACAATAAAATAACCATCGAACCAATCACAAAATACATACGTGAAGCAGAATTGATTCCTTCCACCTCCACTACCCTTCGTTCAGGGCCCTTCTATAATTATCCAAGATCTGCTGATTATCACATTTCAGGCCCTCTAAAAACGCAAGAATCTTGCGCGCTGATTGTTCTTTCTTCGGTACAGGAAAGCTGGCAATCCGAGCAAACATTCTGCTCTTTACACTCTTCTTATAGAGACCTTCAGTTGGACAGCCCGGCTTATTGGCGGCTGACGAAAGCGTTGCTGCAAACTGGTTCCAGAATTGGATCTGCTCTTGAATTGAAGATGCCGCATCCTGAGCCGAATTAACTGTAAGAAAGTGGTAAGGGTTCATAGAAATACTACTCTTGAGAAGCTGAATCCCTTCAACTTTCCGCGATTGAGGAGGAAGCATTTTAAACACGGCATGCGCAATAGTCGCATCCAGATAGGAGCGGAATCCATAATTAACACCCCACGCTAAGCTCTGATGATAGACCATCGGCTTACGATTATGGAATGCTATCTCGTAACCGTTCTTTCGTCCTGTTCTCTTAAATGAATCATCGAATGGCCACGGCGTGAACGGGCCGGTCTTCTCGTCTCCTCCGGTCGCGTATTGTCCGCCCTTACAACTGTAAGAGTTCCCCTTGGAGTCGTACTGAAAGTAAACGACTGCACAATGTCCAGGCTGTACTGCCTGAGAGGAAGGGACACCAAGAATATTGTGTCCACGCGCAGATATAGAGCCCATCGTTCCACAGACTCCACCATCCTTTAACATCATTTGAATAGTAGCATAAGTGAACGGGTACGGCTTGAGCCTCCTCGCCGATTGCATAGCATGTTGTTGTGCTATGCCTCCAATGTATTCACCGTATTCATAGAATTCTCCATGATCCCGGAAAGCGATCCAACGCTCTTCACGTTCGCGAAGAGGTTGACGGTCCGCAGCAAGCATAGTTAATAAAGGCCAGGGCGCAGTCAAAGGGAACCGTGGCCACTTTCGCTTATCCTGAACTTCAGGTGGAAATTTGTGTTCGTAGTTCCTTATCATATAAACACACCGCTCAGCTGGTGAAGCAAACTCGTCACGCTTC
>JABSSR010000102.1 GCA_013213965.1 Verrucomicrobiales bacterium
CGGTCATTGAGAACTTTTTTTGCAGATCTTTTGCATCTCATCTTCACTTATCAGCTCCGATAAGCTTCAACTTGTTGCTATTTCTTGTATTTAGCTTGTTTTACTGGTATTTTCTCATCAATACCTCCTCTTAAAATTATATCCCCAATTTTCATGCATTTTGCTCTGCTCACCAATTTAGGTGTTACTCTCCTCCTTTCTTTAATTTTAGCCGTCACTTCACTCGCCGAGCGTGTCACTTTTAGTGAAATCCACTACGCTCCAAAAGATGATAAACCAGAGTACATAGAGGTATTTAATAATTCCGGGTCCGCAGTTGATTTTGCATGCTGGGAATTTTCGAATGGTATCGGTTACAAATTCCCTGACTTCTCAGCATCCTCTCCCCAACAAACTTTTATGTGCGCTTTCGAACGCGTATTAGTCACTAACGTTGATGAGCAAACGTTCCGTGCAAATTATACTGTGCCGGGAGATGTCAAAATTTTCGGCCCTTATGCTGGTTCATTGAGTAATGCTGGGGAGGCCCTAGAGCTCAGAGACAAGAATGGTGTTATGGTTTGCCGTGTCCGATATAATGATCGAGGCAAGTGGCCTGTCGCTGCTGATGGTGCTGGTCATTCATTGCGTTTAATTAACAAATATCTTAGCTGTTCAAAATTTGATAATTGGGCCGCAAGTGCATCACCTGGAGGAACGCCTGGAGCTGCCCCAGCAGGTTCTGAAGGACAACGATTCTCAAATCCTTCCGTGGATCTTGCGTCTTCTTTTCCAATCGTCAGCATTGGTGATGAGTGGAAGTATAATGACTCCGGCAATGATCTTGGCAGTGCATGGAAAGAGCCGGCATTTGATGACTCATCATGGTCCAGTGGGGGCGGGATTTTTGGCCGTGAAACATCTTCACGTATAGCAGCGATGCCTGAACCCAAAATTCAAACAGAATGGAAAGAGCGTATTGCAACTCATTACATGAGGAAGCAATTCGAATGGGCCGGAGGAACAGGATCTGCTTTCTTTTCAATGGACGCGATACTCGATGATGGATTGGTTATTTATTTGAACGGGAAAGAGGTCGGGCGGCATCGCATGCCCGCAGGTGATATTAACTATCAGACCAATGCATCCTCAGTGCCTTCATCCCTTGAGGCAAAGATCGAACAGAGAATCATTGAATCCGACATAAGCGGGATGTTGATAAATGGTACAAATATACTGGCTGTAGAGGTTCATAATAATAGTCCTAACAGTTCGGACCTTGTCTTTGGTTCCATCATTCGAGTTTCAGGCTCGGGAGGTGCCGCCATTATCAATGAAGTGATGGTCGGTGATGCTGGCGATGGTTTTATCGAATTTTATAATTCCTCTGACGCAGAAACAATCAATTTACAGGGATATCATCTTAGTGATGATCTTAACGATCTTAAAAAATTTACCATCGGTGCGAATGTGAGCATTCCTGCTTCCGGTTTTACGACCGTTGGCTTTAAGGAAACCGGATTCAGTGTGGGCGGTGAGACAAAAATTTATCTGAGTTCTCCGGATGCCGTTACGACACTTGATGGATTCGAGGCTAGGCTCGGGGTTGATGGCCGTTCCGTTGGGAGAAAACCGGCCGGAGGATCTGACTGGTTTGTTTTTTCTGACCCAACGCCCGGTTCCGCTAATATAGACAGCAGTGATCTTGCGGGCTTACTTGATCTCAGCGAAATTCATTTTGATGCGGAAGGAAATGTGGATTGGGTTGAACTTTCCGCTGACAGTGCTTCCGCTATTCCGATTGAGGGTCTGTCCTTAACTTCCAAGATTGATTTTTCAGATGCGGTCCCTTTATCAGGCACTGTCTCAGGTAATTCCCCAAAGAGCTGGGATGTTAATTTTTCACCCGAAAACACAGATGAAATTCGCATCTATCTCATCACTTCAGGCGGAACTGTACTTGCAGCAAATTCTTTCCGTGTCCGCGAAGGAATAGAAAGCTATCAGAGCGATCCTCCTGGAAAGGAATGGTTCCGGGGAACGGGCAATACAAAAAACGCCGCTAACGAACCGGTCCGGGAAACGAACATCATTATCAACGAAATAATGTCCGATCCTCCAAGTGATGAAAGGAACGGTGAATTCATAGAGCTTTACAATAGAGGTAATGAAGCCGTTGACCTTAGTGGATGGGAATTTGTTGAAGGTATTAATTTTACTTTCCCGACCAATACCAGCATTGAGCCTGGGGCGCACCTGGTCGTCGCTGCTAATAAAGATTGGATCAAATTAAATTACGGAGACGTTTCCGTAATAGGAAACTATGAAAACAACCTGGCTAATGAAGGTGAACTCTTAAGGCTCGAAGACAGCAACGGAAATCTGGCTGATGAAGTTAACTACAAGGTGGGCGGCGATTGGCCTCAATGGACGAACGGGGATGGGAGCAGCATGGAACTCATTCATCCGTTTGCCGATAATGATCTTCCCAGTTCCTGGAAAGATAGTGATGAAAGCCAAAAAACAAGTTTTGAAGAATACAGCTTTACTAGTATCTACCACCATCTTTCGGTTCCTCGTCTGGATAAAGAATTGTGGGTCCACCTTGTCGGAGACGCACATGTAATTCTGAAAGACATACAACTCCTTAGACGGGGTAATGACATCATGCAAAACGCCGCCAAGCGTACCACGAACGGTAGGGGTGAGACTGGATGGCTGCCTCAGGGAACGCATCATGCCAGTTATTTTGAAAATGGTGAATTCCACCTGATCTCTGACGGGCATGGTGATAATCGTGCGAACAAAGCTGAAATTCAGGTCAATTCGTTAACTCGTAATGATGAACTGACTCTTAAGTTCAAGGCCCGTTGGGTTAAGGGCAAGCCCAGAGTCATTTTCAAGACATTCGAAGACAGTTTCGTTTCCACTTATAGATTGCCCATCCCTAATGATCTTGGCAGCCCTGGTAAAGCGAATGGATCATTGCGTTCTTCGGCACCGCCTGCCCTGGGCCATTTATCACACAGTCCAGCCGTCCCTACCAGCAAGGAGTCTGTGACGGTTTCAGCTAAGGTATCAGGGGCGGCAGATTCTGTTAAGCTTGTGTATCGTCAGGACTCAGCAACGAATGACCGTGACTGGAAATCTCTCACCATGAATGACAATGGTTCGGGTGCTGACTCGCGTGCCGGTGATGGAACATGGTCTGCACAAATTTTAGATCAGGGCATCGATAATAGAATCGTACAGTTCTATGTCCTTGCAAAAAATGGTGATCAAGAAGTTACTCTTCCTGCCCGTGCTCCGGAAATACCAGCAATGTATGTTGTCGATGATGCCGAAATTGATACTGATGTGACGAGCTACCGGGTAGTTGTTTCTGCTTATGACCTTCGCTCTATGACGAGTGGAAGCAGCGCCGCCTGGGAATGGAAATTTCCTAACCTATCTAATCATTATAAAAAGATGACCCTCATCGTTGATGAAAAAGAAATATTTTATAATTGTGAAATCCGGTCCTCGGGTAGTCCCTGGCATGCTGGAAGCCGATCCAGTTTTAGGCAGCGCGGCAAATTTAAAATGCCCTTAGAGAAACGTCTCCGGGGCCTTTCCAAATTTGCGTGGGATAATACCCCAGCAGCAGAAGGTGCGGCTAACATATTTAACAACAAAGTCCCAAGATACATGCTTTACTTGATGGGACATGAAGTGAACGAAAACGAATTTGCTTCAATGATTGAAAATGGAGGAACACCAAAACACTCGGTCGAATTCTTTGAGCCTGTTGGTAATGATTTTCTGGAGCGAAACTTTGGGGATGATGGCCCGCAAGGAGAACTTTACCGGCAAGATGATATATTTTTCTTCGATGACAATTACAGTAAAGACCAAATCACAAGCCGGTATTGGTGGTACGCTGGTGATGACTGGCCGGGTCCAGGAAGATATCACAGCCAGTGGCTACTGCGTTCCAGAGAAACGGATTATGATTATACCGCTCTAATCAATCTATTAAAAACAGTTAAGCAATCTAACGGATACACTGAAGATGAAATCAATCGTCTCCTTGATGCGAGAAAAATATGCATGATGGCTGCTGTGAGAGGCTACATTGGAGACTGGGATTCTTTCACATTGCGACGCCCCAAAAACAGTTTCTTTTACAGGGGTCCAGGAGACGGAAAATTTCATTTCTTCTTCCATGACTCTGACTTGGCTTATCAAAACACGGGAGAAATGATTTATAGCGGGGGCAGTGAATTTTCAGCTTGGCTTCGCAAACCCTATAACCGTCGTATTTTCCGATACTATCTAACAGAAATATTAGATAAATATCAGGCCAGAGGACCAAGGGTAGACGCTTGGTTTGATTGTGAACAGGCAGTTTCAAGCACCTATAACCCAAACCAAAACAAATATACCGGTTGGGACAGTGGCAGGCGTAACCGTATTTTGAGTGAGCTCTCAAACGGGCATACCAGAAAACTGGATGTCGACCCAATTGCTAATACAGCTAATGATACTGTAACAATTACCGGAGAAGCTGGTTACCGGGTCTGGGAAGTTGCTGTAGAAAATCACCCCGAAGGGAAGTTTAGCTGGATAGATGAAACAAATTGGAGAATTGAAGGAGTCTCATTGAGTGCCGGATCAAACGCATTCCGCGTCATTGCATTGGATGATGATGGAAAACCAGCATATGGAGAGGAAACAGATACCTTCACTGTAAACAAAGCAAATAACGCAGCCCCGGCAATTGTACTTGATTTGAATCCTGGTTCTGGAAACGTCGAGCTGTCCGGTACTCTTGTCCTTGACGCGAGTGAAAGTTACGATCCGGAAGGTGATGCCTTATCCTTTGTCTGGAGCTCTTTGTCAGATAATGTCATTATAACAACGGATGGCCCGATCGCAGTTGCCAGTTTTTCTGCTCCCGGGCTATATGAATTATCTTTGGTGGCAACAGATCAGAAAGACCAGACATCGGCAATCTCACGAGAAATATCAGTATTTGGACCTGAGAGTTTTTCAGCATTTAGTAGTGTTTGGCTCGATCCATGGATCCAAGAACATGACATAGAACAAAAAGATAATTACTCGCCTGGGGCCTGGTGGTCTTTGAATGAATCGCAGGGAAAACTAGTTATTCAATTACCGGATGATAAATCTTATCCGTTGGGTCTGCCTCCCGGCATTTCCACTGCAAAGAGTTATA
>JABSSR010000103.1 GCA_013213965.1 Verrucomicrobiales bacterium
CACCATCTGTGTCAGTTGCGGTTTCATCGGCATAGTGACTCTGGTCCTCCTCTATTTTGCCGGGACAGGCTCCTATTCACCGAGTGATTTTATCTTATCGTCCCTGACTGCTCCGGCGTTCCTCATTATGAGTACGTTTATTCTCATGTTCAATGATCTGGTATTCTTAAGGAACAGGATCAAGAGGGCCCATTCCAATATCGAAGTCTCCCTACAGAAACGCTCAGAGTTAATCCCCAACATCGAGTCCGCAGCAAAATCATACCTCGAACACGAGAAGGAAGTTCACAGGCAAATCAGCGAATTAAGAACATCGATCAGTCAGAAAAAAAAGTTCTCGACGGAGGAAATTGACGCAATCATGCACACCGAGAATCAATTGACAGAACGAATGTTTGCCTTGGCAGAGAAGTATCCAGAACTCAAAGGACATGAAATGCTCGGTAAACTGATGGAGGAACTTCGACTCGTTGAGAATGAAGTGGCCTTAATGCGTCAGGGTTACAATGACAGTGTCGAACTGTACAAAACGACCTCGCAAAGAATCCCTGAAGTCTTTTTGGCCAAATCGTTCGGATTCAAGGACTCAAACTTTCTCAGGACAGAACTTTCTGTCCGTAAAAGACCGGAAATTAGCTTCGATTAAAAGTCCAAATAATCATTTCCAGGAAAAGCTCATCTTCGAGTAATAGGTCGTGTCCAACTTCTCAGAAACTGCAGGCTCGGTCTCATATTCATTCTTAATGCCAAGCTTCAAACTCCAATGATCACTATTTCCGATCGGAAAAACGAGCGTACTATCATGAACGAATCGATTATTACTTGAACCGCCGATCCCGGGAACGTAACTCAACTGATTAGCGATCGATACTATGTCGTTGAATTTGTAATTATGGGTCAGACCCAGATCCAGGGTCAGGGATGACTCATCATCCTTGATCGTTTCATAGTCAGTGAACCGGTATCCAAGACCTGACCGGGCGACCAAAGTTTGCTTGTCCCTGTTAAGTAACCTGTAAGAAATACCGGCACCAGTAGTTGAACGTAAATTCACTGAAGTAATGTCATCACTTTCAAGTTCGGACCTCAGGTACCAACCAAGTGAATCCTTAAAAAAGTATTCGTAAGAAGCTCCACCAGCTACCCGGTCCGCAGTCTTCTCAATGTTCTTTTCCCTGTCCTCATATTCAGCAGTAAATTTCAGTTCGTCCTTGGGTCCTTTCCTTGCGACCAAAGCATTAGCTCCGAGGCTCATTTCCTCGGTATTCCCCTGCTTCCCAAGCAGATCAAATCCTGCCGAGAAAATCCAATCCTTTTTAGGGTTCTTGCCCGGATCCGGTTTGAGACTGAGGATCTGAGATAAACTCACGAGTGACTGTGACTTCTCCTCTCCTATTCTCACCTTATCACCTTTAGACTTCACAGATCCTGTGACTGTCTTTCCTCCCTTAAGGTTTGCTAAGACCGGATCCTCTGTCTCAAATGAAAGGACCTCACTCTGCTTTACCTTGATCGTTCCTGCGTATGTTGTCTTAAGACTAATTGTACCGTCCTTGACCTTGATAATTTTTCCGGAGAGTCGGGAACCGTCCGAAATTTTTAGAACATCGGCAATGACTGAGGGTGACAATGCAAGGACAGAAAAGATCAAAAGAAAAGATTGTCTCATGAGAAAGGAGGTTATTTTTTTGGGAGATATTATTTGAGGAGAAGGGAAGCACAAAAAAACCTCTCCTTATAACAAAAGTAAAGTAAATCTCTTTAAAACCTTATTTTGAATTGACCTTCAGAAAGGGTCTCGGAATCAGATTCAGGGACTTGTATGTATTTGAATCTTCAACAATTTCAATGGTCTGGTCACATTCAATTTCTGTGAATTTTTGAGTATTACCCGTCAAGGGCCAAAAGATTTCAAGGCTTTGCACTTTTCCTGCACTGCCCGTTCCTATGGTTTGTCGAAGGGGGTTCGCACCGAAACTACCACCAGAACAAACGTGCCTATAAACTGAACGCATCTTTCCATCCTCATTGAAATCAGCCCTGATCCTTGCACCAATGGCTGATCTGTTCGTCTTCTTACCGACAAGTTTGACAGTAATTGAATGATTTTTGAATCCAGGATTCTCAAAGAGTGCGTCACTGAAAGCATCGCCCGGATACGCCCCTCCGAGTTGCTCGAAAAGGTCAAGGTCTCCATCATTATCAAGGTCAGCAAAAGACACCGCGTGCCCCTTCTGCAAATGACCAAGCCTGGAAGCCATGGTCACATCAACGAATTTTATGCCTCCAACATTCAAATACATCAGGTTCGGCATGAGGCTACCGAATCCCGGATCACCGGTCCCCAAATAAAAGTCAAGGTATCCATCATTATTAATATCACCAAAGTTCGAACCCATCGGGAGGACAGGATCCTGGAGTCCCGACTCGGCAGCAACATTGCTAAAATTACCCTTACCATCACCACGGTAAAGGCACAGCGTCTCAAAATCGGCTTCTTCTTTTAGCCTGTGCGCGGCAACATGTTCAATGTTCCCGGAATAACTTGAGACGAAAATATCCAAGTTTCCGTCATTATCATAGTCCCAGAACCAAGCAGGAAAACTGGCGGAAGGACCAGTCACTTTTAGTTTCGAAGCCAAGTCCGTGAAGGTCCCGTCCCCATTATTGTGGTATAGCCTGTTCTCGGAACGAAAGTTTGAAACGTAAAGGTCTGGGTACCGGTCATTATCATAATCTCCCCAACTCACTCCTTTAGTGAACCTGTCATTAGTGACACCGGAACTCAAAGCAACATCAACAAAACCCAGTTCCCCATCGTTCCGAAACAACTGACAAGGAGCCTTATTTCCAGGAGTAGTTTCGTTGCCGACAAAAAGATCAAGGTCACCATCATTATCAAAGTCGGCCCAACCCGCGGTCTGCGTCGGACGATGAATATTAGCGAGCCCAAGATTAAAACTCACGTCCGTGAAGGTTCCGTTCCCGTTATTCCTGAGCAAAGAATTAGGGTAACCGCCGGCAGCCTCAAGCCAGGCCCCTCGGAGCACTAAAATATCGAGGTTCCCATCATTATTAAAGTCCGCAGGTTCGATGTTGAGTCCCCCATAGATTCCCTCAAGACGGGTCGAAGTTTTAGGCTCACTGAACGAACCGTCCTCACGGCTAATGAAGAGTTTAGGAGACGCGTCGGATGACCATGAAGTCGTGAAGAGGTCCAGATAATCATCATTATTGAAATCATCAATCACGACCCCTCCTGACAAATTGAACGTATCAATACCTAGATCAGTAGCAATGTTATGCAGGGCCGGGAACTGATAATTACTGCGGAATGATTCTTCAGGAATTAAGTGCGCCACAGGAATAGATCCCGGATACTGACCGAGGGTCATCCACGCAATGTTTAATAACCACCTTGCCTTATAATGCCAGACAGATTTCACAGGAGCCTTTTGGAGAACCTCATCAAAGTATTTTATGGCGTTGCGTGAACCTTCCTCCTTCGAATGAAGGCCTCCGCCACGTATAGGAAGAATACAACTGTCAGGCGTGAACCTGGCACAACAGTTCTCTGTCTCTCCGCGTCTCATCCAGGCAACTCCAAGCATAAAAATATTCTCCATGACTCTCTTCTCTTCGATCGAACCTTTCACTTCAGGTAAGAGATCATAGGCAAACTTCAAATGCTTAATCCCCTCGGTCTCATTTCCCAGATTAAGTTCTGCCCATCCGAGTATTCGGTGATGGAACCAGCTTTCCTTGGCCGGCGTTTGCGGAGTAGCATTGGCAAGGATTTCCCTGGCCTTCCTTGCGCGACCATCTCCCAGATACTTATTCTTCGTAGAAGTTAAATCCCGGACCCCTGCAAGTAAATTGAGCATCCTTTGGTGACCTTCCTCATCCTCTTGAGTATTTTTTATCTTTAAAAGTTCATGGGTCCTACCTTGAGGATGACTCGTCCGTTTTTCTTCAGGGCTTTCCTTACAGGAAACTAATGG
>JABSSR010000104.1 GCA_013213965.1 Verrucomicrobiales bacterium
ACCATCTTTGACTGACCACGTATCAGGAGAAGTATTTACATCAACCCAGTTCGTCAGATCCTTACCATTGAATAAATTTACAAACCCAAGTTCTTTTCCTGAATTTTCATCATCATTTCCTGAACTGTATATGATGAGAAATACATTTAGAACCGAGCAAATTAGTAGAAACTTTTTCATATAATCAAATTAGTCCATACATCCCATCTCAACAAAGGAGAAAAGGGAAATCCTTTAAGATAATTCCACTTAAAAAAATAGGCTGGTGTCAGAATAGAATAAACGACCTCCAAAACTTCTATACCACCTAGTGTCAGCCTAATAAATGTCTAATTAGCTACTCTCATGCCAACCCTTAGCCTCTACCCTATGTTATTCTATCCTATATCCAATTTATTCCTCTTCTAATTTCTTTAGAATGTGAGGAGCATAGACATTCCCTTGCTCAGCGGACTTTCGTAACCACCTGATAGCTTCATCCAAATTCTTCTCAACTCCAAAACCTCTCTGATAACTCTGACCTAAAAAAAGCTGTGCAGAAGCGTCACCCGCCAATGCTTTTTCTTTTAGTTCCTTTATTTCTGCAGACATCTCCTCGTCAACCTTCGGCTCTTCTTTGACAACCAGGTCATTACTCTCCGGTTCATTCAATTCTCCACTAGGCAATACTGAATCCACATCAAGGAGAGGAACCTGCTCTGGAATCTTACTTGAGCTGACCTCATTTTCTTTATCGGAATTCGGTTCAATTGATTCATTTCCGTTTTTCTGACCGCAGCCCACAAAGAAAATAACCGCAAACAAAGTAGTAATTATAAAGTGCATAAAAGAATATTCATTCAAAAATCAACTAAGCAAGTCCACTCTGTAGTTCATTACTGTCATTTCTTTCTCTTGAGATCAGGAACCTGATTTTTCTCATTTGCGGGTAACCATTTTTTGTAACCATCGATGATACCTGAGTATTCAGGTTTCTGGGCAATGTTATCCCACTCGTTAGGATCCCTCTCATGATCATAAAGCTCCTCTGTTCCATCAGCATATCGGATATAACGCCACCTCTCAGTTCTCAGTGCGTGATTCCCCTTCTTGTATGTCATAAGGGCAGGCCTCTTCCAATTCACTTTATTCTCCTTCAACAGAGGGAGAATACTCTCCCCATCACATGATTTTTCTTTCGTTAACCCACAAACTTCCAAGAGGGTAGGATAAAGAACGGTCAGGTCGATTGGCACTTTACAAACACTTCCCTCTTTCGTCATTCCTGGCACAACAAAAATGAAAGGCACATGGGTGCTTTTTTCCCATAGCATGAATTTTTCAATATGTTCTTTTTCCCCTAGGTGAAATCCATGATCAGACCACAGAACAATTACAGTATTATCCTTGGGCAAACTGCGCTCGACTTCATCAAGCAATTTACCAACCTGAGAATCGGCAAAAGCACAACATGCAGCGTATGATTTGATGAAATCACTATAAGAACCCGGAATTCTAGTCTCTAGATTTTGCATACCCTTCCAAAACCATTTCGTGCTTCGGTTGAGCTCTAATGCGCCCTTAGGTAAATCTTGCAAATCATTTATCTTACGCTTGGGGATAGGAACCTTTCCAACCATCGAGTGATATTTTTGAGGCGCAAAAAAGGGTGAATGCGGCCGGTAAATTCCACAAGCCAAGAAGAGAGGCTTATCCCTCTTCGAGTTATTAATCGAATCGATACAA
>JABSSR010000105.1 GCA_013213965.1 Verrucomicrobiales bacterium
TTAATGTTGCCCCTTAACTCATCTAATCCAATGGCACATAAAGATAAAATAATACCCCAAATAACAACTAAATAACGAGAAACACGTAATAAAAAAGCGGGATTCTTGCCATTCTTCATGGCCAATGCAGGATCAATAAAAAGTGCCAATGTAGTCTGCGAAAGAGCAGCAAGTATAGAATCAAGGCTCGAAATAGCAGCAGCAAAAATGGCCGCTATAATAAGACCTCTCAGACCCACAGGAAGAGTAGTTGTGATCCAAGTTGGGAAAACGTAATCTTTACTCTGGTCAAACAACGCCTGCTCTGCCAAGGAAGGCTGATTGATGCTATAATGAACAAATAGTGCGGCTCCAACAAGAAGCATTAGCAACGTTAAGAATTGGCCAATCGAACTCCAAATAATAGCTTTGCGGGCTTCTTGTGCAGATTTACAGCAGAACATACGTTGGGCATTCAACTGATCAACACCAAAAGAATTTAAATTCAAAAATGGTACAGCTAATATTGCAACCCACAGGGTAAAACCAACATCAGGATCAGTGGTAAGGTCTATTAAAGTAAACTTACCATAATTACCCGCTTCTTGAACGTTTCCTCCAATTTCCTTAAACGTAGCCCACCCACCATCAATCTGAGAAACAATCCAAAAGAGGGCCATGATCCCTCCAATAGTAAATAATGCAAACTGCATGACATCCGTCCATATCACGGTGCGCATGCCCCCCATCAATGTCCACACAATTGCAAACGCGCCGATTACCCATATGCATTGATAAAATTCCCAGCCAGTGACAACCTTCAAAGCCAATGCAGCAACTAGAACCCTGACACTCTGCCCAAGGATACTACCAATTGAAAAAATTATTGTAGCCAAACGCTTAACTGAAACTCCTAACCGATTCCCCATATAATCATATGGACTATAAATTTCCTTCTCATAATAAACCCTCACAAAAAAGTATCCCACCAAAACACGAGCTATCACAGATCCCAAGGCCCATTGTAAGTAAGTAAAATTACCAGTAAGTGCAAACACCATTCCAGGAACCCCTATGAAGGTCACTCCACTAATTTCTGTTGCAATGATAGATCCGCTAACTGCTTGCCACGGCATGGATCGACCACCGAGAAAAAAATCCTGAATGGTCCCCTGCTTTCCACGCATCATATGGCCCACCCAAGTAGTTAAAGCCAAATAGCCAAATACTACTATCCAATCAATTCGAGTGAAATACTCGTGAACTTCCATTAGCAATGATGCTGTTACGCAGTTACAGAAATATCAATACCCATTCGTTTTACTTTCCTTTAATTATTCATTTCAGTATCCTTATCTATCAATAGATGCCAGATCAATTTGATAAACTTAAATATCTCTTAAGAAAGAGAATCGAAATCATAGCGGATCACGAATTCCGGGACAATGACCCCGACGCCCATTTAATAGCATTAAAAGAAATCTCTGAATCAATCGAAGGGTATCATCATGAACTACAAGGGGAAATTTCTCCTCAACTGGAACATTTTTTGGATAATCGAAGCTACAATAAAGCATTAAAATTCTTAGAAAATATTCAGCGGAACTGACTGCTCGACATTTTTCATGTTAAATATATTCTTAAATACAAAAATCACTAAACTATAAAAATTATGGCACACGAATTACCTGAACTACCTTATTCACATGATGCTTTGGAACCATTCATTGACTCCAAGACAATGGAAATACATCATGGAAAACATCATAACGCTTATGTTACCAACCTAAACAACGCTATCGCAGGAAATGAAGTCCTCGAAGCTAAATCTATAAATGAACTCATAGTAGATTTGAATGCAGTGCCAGAGGACATACGAGGAGCAGTTAGAAATAACGGAGGAGGCCATGCAAACCACTCTCTATTCTGGAGCATCATGGGGCCTGGCAAAGGAGGCGAACCCAGCGGTCCTCTTGGAGATGCTATTAATTCAACATTTGGAACCTTTGAAAGTTTCAAAGATGCATTCACTAAAGCTGGAATGACAAGATTTGGAAGTGGATGGGCTTGGTTAAGTGTTTCCAATGGATCACTAAAAGTGTCCTCAACGCCCAACCAAGACAGTCCAATAATGGAGGGCAATAAACCTATCATAGGTTGTGACGTTTGGGAGCATGCATATTACTTGAACTATCAAAACCTTAGACCTGACTACATTAACGCCTGGTGGAATGTTGTTGATTGGGACGCTGCAGCGGCACGCTTTGACGCTGCGTCATAATGCCCTTAAGACATATCAATTAAATCTTAATTAAAAATGCCTCACCTTACAAAGTGGGGCATTTTTTATTCACATATTAAAATATGAAATATCCTATTAAAATTCTTCTAACGATTATTGTGATTCTCTGGGCCTCGGAGTTTAGAAGCTTCAGTCAATCCAACGAAAACCAAACTACAAAAGTCCATAATAAACTCACGCAAAAGGAGCTTGATGAGGGGTGGAAATTATTATTCGATGGAAAAGAAATTAAGGGCTGGCGATATTACGACTCTGCTTCCAGAAAAATCAAAGGTTGGACTGTCTTCAATGGTCATTTGCACAAACCTTCAGGCATTAAAGCTGGCAATATCATGACTAATAAAGCCTATGATAATTATATATTTTCATGGGAATGGAAGCTAGAAGATAGAGGGAATAACGGTGTTAAATATTTTATCACGGAGGAAAGAAAATCAGCCATTGGTCATGAATATCAAATGATTGATGATAAGAAAGTTAAAGACCCCTATTCATCGAACGGGTCATTCTATCTCATCGTAAAACCAGTCGATGGAAAACCCAATTTGCCAATGGGTTCATGGAATCATTCAAGAATCGTAGTCAAAGGAAACGATGTTGAACACTGGTTAAATGGAATAAAAATATTATCCTACATTTGTGGAAGTAATGAAATAATGGAAAGGGTGCCAAAGACAAAATTTAAAAAGGTTTGGAAATTCGGAGAAAAGATAAAAGGTCATATTCTACTTACTGATCACAACGATGTCTGCTGGTATAGAAATATAAAGATTAAAGAACTACCTTGAACAAAATCTTATCACTTCGTTAAAGCACTAAAACATCAATCAAATGAATAAAAGAATCGCTACACTCTTTTTCATTGCTCTTATCATCAGCAACTCGAAAGCAGATGATAGTTTCCCGAAAGTCCCAGATGATTTTAACGTTGCATTATTCGCTCAAGAGCCTCTCGTTCGAAACCCTTGCGCAATAACTTTTGATAAACAAGGAAGGTTGTGTGTTGGGATGGGACCTCAGTACAGAAAACCCAAGCCGGAAACAAAAGGCGACTCCGTGTGGATCATTATTGATAAGAATGGTGACGGTTCGGCTGATTCAAGAATAGAGTTCGCCTCTGGCTTCAATTCTATCCAAGGATTAGCATGGAATGGTAATGACTTATGGGTTGCAAATGCTCCTGATCTCACTTTGGTCAGGGATACTAACAATGACGATTTAGCAGATGAATATGTGAAGGTTTATACAGACCTTGGAAATCTAGAGCATGGATTGCATGGTCTAAATTTTGGCCCAGATGGAAATCTTTACATGTCAAAAGGTAATTCTAAAGGGCTAACCATTTTACCCGAAAGAATAGCTCCCATACCTTTTCGAGAATTGTGGGGTGTATCAACACCCGAGAATACCCTCTCTTTTCCTGAACCTGTATTATCGAATAGAAAAAATTACAACAAATCCTATCACGATCCTGCGGATGATTGGGGGATGACGGGTGGAATTCTTAGATGTGATGATGATGGAAAGAATCTTGAAATCATCTCAAGAGGATTTCGAAATCCATGGGACATATGTTTTGACGATGAATTCAACTGGTTAGGTACTGATAATGATCAGACCATGGGAGATAAAATTTTCACGCCTTTTTTTGGGGCCCATTTTGGCTGGGGGCATAACTGGAGCTATGATTGGAAGGGCGACGATCATCTGCCTACAGCACCTTCAAGTGGCCCTCTCTTTGAGGGATCTGGTACAGGTATTATCTTTTGTAACGTACCTGATTATCCAAAAAAATACCGCAACGTTTTTTTTATCAATGACTGGCTAAATCGGGAAGTGTATATCTTCAAACCTGAGTGGAAAGGGGCTTGGAGATTCTCAGAATCACAAAATCTGGTTTCACTAGCCAGTGCTGGCTCTGGACGAGCCATGCCACTTAGCAAAGGTAGAAGCTTTGATCCCGTTGATATTGAGATTGGTCCCGATAGATCTATCTGGATATCGAGTTGGGGTAGACAATATGGAGCTCATTATGAAAACGGGTCACTTGCCAATGAAGGGCGAGTCTATAGAATATGGCCAAAAACAATCAAGCCGGTCAAAGAACAGTCCATAAAACGATCCAAGAATATTCAAGAGTGGTCATTCAAGGAATTAATAGAAGACCTCGGAAGTCATTTACCTGCGTGGAGGACAAATGCCCAAAAAGAACTTATCAGGAGAGGAAATCAATCTTTAGGTATTCTTGAAAAGACACTGAAAGAAAATACACAAAACAAATCCTTAGAGACATGGGTAACCTGGACAATTGGCAGGATCAAAAAAAGCCTTGATTTGCCAGAAGAAACTTTGAATCAAAAAATTCAATCCATTAGAATCCAAACTCACAACAAAATCATCCACCCTGATTTTGATAAATACTTAAACGACTCAAATGCGCGAGTAAGACATGAAGCAGTAATTGCAATACGCCAACTTAAAGAGAAAAAATTTACTGCTCACTTAAAAAATTTAGCCGAGAAGGAAAAAGATAGAATTGTATTTTATTCTATATGGGGAGCCCTAATGGATCTTTGCACCGTTGAAGAACTAAAAGAGCAACTCAATGAAAAACTTCCAAGCCTTAGACTTTCAGCTCTGCTTGCACTCCTTGAAAAAGACGTTCTCCCTACTAAAGTAATTGAGAGGGTTTGCTTAAATCTTCTATTTACAGAGGGCCAAGACCCTGCAATCGCGAAAATTGCGATGAGTCGATCAAAAGGGAAAGCAGTATTCGAAAGCCGAGGGAGGCCATTAACAGCAAAGGGATCAAACGTTAATAAAGTTAACTCTACCACTATCAATCCTTTCTCAGATCTAAAGTCTTCAACCGAAAATAATTATTCAGTAGATACACTTGCAATAGGAAAGAAAGTTTACACTGACAGGAATTATTTATTAAAAGAAATTCCAGCAGAGTTGCATAATGATATTTTTATAAAAACTGCATGTACTGATGCCGAATATTCAAAAGATTTTCATTTAACTTTTAATCTAAGGTATCCCAGCACTTTGTTTTTAATAGATGATTCGAGAGGTGAGAAATTACCTGATTGGGCAAGGAATGAATGGAAAGAAACAAACCTGATAATTAAGAGTGATGATCCAAAGGAAATGAAAATTTTTAGAAAGGAGTTCCCTGCAGGAATCGTAAAACTTGGTCCTAATAGACAAGGAATTAATACAAGAAAAGGAAATTACCTCATTGCCGCAAAACCAAGGCTCTTAAACAAGAAAAATGAGTTAACTACTGTGGATTCAGTGCTCAAATCATTGACGAATACCGATGCTAGGAAAGGCGAAGACCTATTCATGAGCATTTATGGTGCGAATTGTTCTTCCTGTCATCAAATATCCGGCAAAGGTAAAAATCATGCTCCTGATTTAAGTAATATTGGTGACAGGGCCGATTCTAAAATACTCGCCGAAGCAATACTCAATCCTAGCCAGAGCATTACCGAAGGATTTGCTGCGCAAATGTTTAAACTAAAAAATGGAATCATACAAACTGGCATCGTTCTTGAGGAAACTGGACGAGAAATTGAACTTGCCATGACTGGTGGCGCAGTAGTCAATATTCAAAGAGATGAAATATTTGAACGAAAAGGATTACCAATCTCTGCGATGCCAGCAAGCTTTGCTGAATTACTTAACCCCCAAGAAGTGGCACATATCATTGCCTATCTAACTAACCAAAGGAAAACTGATAGCAAGAAGCCTAAAGAATCTAGAAGTTTTAATTTTGAGAGAAGCAATGAGAATAAACTCACTATTAATTTAGGAAAGCAACCAATAGCCACTTATCTTATTAGGGATCCTGTTCTGACTCGCAGAGCTTTAGTTAACTTAAGAACACCTTCAGGAATACCAGTAACTCGTCCATTCCCTGCTCAGGAAAAAGAAGACCATGCTATCATGCATCCTGGGCTATGGATTAGTTATGGGTGGGTCTCTGGAAATGATTATTGGCGCTTTAAATCAAAAGTAAATTTTGAGGGCTTCATAGAAAACCCAAGAGCAAAAGAATTTGAGGCCACATTTTCTGCTCGGAATAGGTACCTAAGTGAAAACGGCAAGGAAACTATCTGCATTGAAGATACCAGCTATAAATTTTCATTGATTCCAGAAGGAATAATTCTAGATCTTATTGCTGTTTATTATAACAATGAAAGAGGGTTTGAATTTGGTGACCAAGAAGAGAGCGGACTAGCCCTCCGAATGGCTAAACCTTTATCAGTTAAATTTGGCAATGGAAAAATTCTTAATGATAGAGGCGACGTGAATGGAAAAGGAACTTGGGGGAAATTTTTTAAATGGATTGATTATTCAGGAATATTCAAAGATCAGAGAATAGGAATAATGGTCATACCTTCGCCAACAAACTCTACCAAAAGCTGGTCCCATAGCCGAGACTATGGAGCCCTTGTTGCCAATCCTTTTCCTAAACAACCTCAAGAGCGACGTGAACCATACGTAAAAACATTAATTAAGAAAGGCGAGAAACTAAAAATGCAATACCGAGTACTTATTCACGAAAATCAAAAAGGGAAATTTGACCCAAAAAGAATTGCTGCTCATCTATTGAATCAGTAAGAGTAAATAGGTTAATCTGGAAAAAATAATTCTTAAAACTTTCGAATGAAGAGGATTTTATTAAAGAACAAACAGCTTAACTAACAACAATTAATTTGAGCTCAACTAACCACAACCAATCCCACTCAGATAGTAACGATATAGTAATGCAATCATTACGATTTGTTATTATTCCCGTCATCATACTTAGTCTTGGATATTTCATATATAGCCAAATAAAACAACCAACCGCCAAACCAAAAAAACCACCCGGAATTCGTAAGGTACCTAAAACCAAAGTCATTGAGCTTCATGTCGAAAATTACACGTCATCCATCGAATCCAA
>JABSSR010000106.1 GCA_013213965.1 Verrucomicrobiales bacterium
CAACTCCAGGCATTTTTACATGAGATGATATGATATGATCCTTCACAGCCCATTTATATGACAATTCCAATTTGTTGCCATCTCTTTCAACACTCCAGGAACCCATGATCCAACCGATTCCGTCTTCATTCATCTTTTCACCAAGAGATGCCTGAGCATCAAAAATTAAAGAGGAACTAGCAAAGATTAAAAGCGTAATTATTTTTTTCATTTTAAGTTAAAGTCTTGAGGTTAATTTCTTGAAACTCATCAAAATAGAGCACCAAAAGCATGAGCTCACATCTTAGCCTTCTGAAAATCACTTTAAAAGCATTTATTAATTCTCTTCGCCCCACTATATTGTCTATCAACAATGAAAATTAATATCCACTCATATCAGACCCCCGTTTATTTTATCTCATTTATTTTCAGCATCGCACTAATCACTATTTCGAAAAGCGATGACCCAAAGCAAAAGTCTCCAGCATCAGAACTCGATGGTTATCGGTTTGAATTTCCAGTACTTGGCAAGATGCCGGAAAAACCTAAGAAAGGTGCAGATGGCCCATCAGCACTAGTCAAAGGTGATCCTAAAAAAACTGATAACTTTAAATCCATTAAGAAATTTGGTGGTGAGCCCGGAAAACGTTATCAGGTAACGCTTCGTTTCCGTGGAGTCGCTGAGCCAATGATGTATAAGGATGGTGAAAAGGACGGGGAATACTTCTACATCGGCGGAGTTCCTAACAATGGCACCTACAACATATACAAGATAGAAGTCTCATCACCCAAGTCACACTATTACCTTAATCGACAAAACAAGGTAGGCCACCGCATCTTTACCGTTGATTATAAGAAAACAATAGAAATCGATGCTGGAGCAACAGTGACATTGAGCGGAGATGGACAAAATGGAAGACTCATAACTAATTTCGATAAGCTCGTTGTTCCCGAGATTTCACCTGCCCCAAAACCATTCAACGGACAATTCATTCAGATCAATGTGGTAAACGTTGAAGAAAAATAACGAGCCTATAGAGATTGTCTAAACTTGAATCATCAAAACAACTATCATGGTTTACTGGACTTCCAATAATTCGGAAGGTCCTTCTTCGTCGCCTGTAATATACTCACAATTCTCGCCCGCTCCTTATCTTTAATATGGGAAGCAATCCCATCCTCATCCTTCCCCAAAAGAGCATCCCATAACTTTCGATAAAAAGCTTTTTTCATAATAGGATGCAAGTACTCAAAAGAAGAAGAATGAATCATATAACTTAAACGATTCTTAAATAGCCTTGAGAGCAATTGCAAATCACGCAATGAATCACCACTTTGGTCAGCCCGAGAATAATTAGCAAAATCACACTGAAACTCCTCACTCCCCTCGACCCCCCAGGCTTCAAGATTAATCTCATTACTGAATAAGAATATTTTCAACATATCCTTGGCAGAGTGATCGATATAACCGAGTACAGCATCACTAATTTTCCCTTCGGGCCTCCCGACTTGCTTTGCCATTGCAGCATCAAGGTTTAGCCAACGCCTTGTATTCAAATGAGCTTTGGTTATCGCATTATGTGCCATGATCTGATGCTCCATCACCATCAACGAAACGATGTCACTTTTGTCAGTCAAATACCTAGAAACGTCAAACGCGTCTTCCAAGTTCTCTAGAGACACCCCAAAATCCTTTACAAGAGAAGCGTCTCGTGATTTCCCTTCTTCAAAATAAGCATTTCCCATGTGCCTCTTGCCCGCATTCTCTCCAGTAACAAACCAGCCTCCCCATCGTTCATTCAGTGGACTAGAATGATCTGTCAGATGCGTGCCAGCACTGAGTATCGGCTGCCCGAAGTAATTAGGATAAACCGAACGCACCAACATCCCAGGGACACCATCCGTCTTTGATCCACCATGACAATTCATGCATTGCGCATCTCGTTTTAATTTTATTTCAGATCCACCCGTAAAAGGAGTGTTCATTCTATAAAATATTGGCCCTAATTGAGGGTCAATCGCAATAATCTCGAGATCCCCTCCCTGCACCCAACCAATGTAGTAATTCTCTGAATAGTATATAGCTCGAGGAGTTTGCGGCCGAATGCGATCATTTTGGAAACTGGTCCGCGAAAAAACCAGCACCTGTGAACTTACCGGAATATTTAATCGGTCTAAAAAACTAAGGACAAATGACTTCTCATCCGTCGTATTTAAAAGCACTTTTCCACTATTAACCTCATTAACAATCTTAGCGACTGGATCATTGGGTCTAGTGTCTGAATAATTTATTGGCTCCTCTTCATAAATAAGATAATCAGCACAGACGTGCAAATGAGCGCATTGAATTATTACAAAGCATGCTATCCATTTCCTGCAAAAAACTGATGAATATTTCATATTGCTCAAACCGCTCTTCATCTAATCCCAAAAATCTTTCTGAGCTCTGATTTTCTTCTTGCGACATCTGCAAGCGAATACTGATGCAAAATATTCAGAAGCACTACCCAGATCAATACTCTTAGTGAGTAATTAGTGAACTGGCTAATCTCCATAATATGTATTCTATATGCATATTATAAAAGCTGCACATATTTATTCCTAATTAATTCCGCCTTTCAGAGACGATCCCAATGAATCCAGATCAAAGCTCTAACGCTGAGCAACTTTTCCAAGATCATCATTCAACCCCCAACGGTCCGCATATCCCTTTCCTTGATAACTAGGAACAGCACCTTTAAATCGCTGAGAAAACGGCAGCCTCATAACTAATTTTGATAAACTCGTTGCCTCTAGCAATTTCACCTGCCCCAAAACCATTCAACGGACAATTTATTCAGATGAATGTAGTGCCCGTTAAAGAAAAAATCGACACGTTAACTCCTCTCAACTCCGAACAGCGTTCATAAGAATCTCTGCACATTGCTCAAGGCAATTAATTTCTTCTTCCGAATATTCATATTCTCCACTCTTTCCAATGCCCAGAGTAGCAATAACTTCTCCACTCTCATCAACAAGAGGAACGACGACTGCACCCTCAACCTTTGTATCTTTGGCGGCTGGACGTGCAACTCCACTGTCGTCAGTCTGCAAATTGCACATCGTCACAGGCTCTTTTCTCTCCGCACAAATTCCAGCCATTCCCTTTCCAATTGGAATTTTAGATGCTATCTCTGCAATTTTTTCAGGTAGCCCAATCTGGTCCACAAGATAAAGGAAAGAGTCTCCCATATCTGCTCGATGAAACGTACAATTCCTGGCATCAAAAGCCTCAAATATTACATTTAAGGATTTTTTAATCCTGTCCTCTAATGGCGAATCTTTATCCAGTATTCCCTGAAGAATAATAGGGAGATCAGTTGGCGCTTTCATAAAAATAATAATGACTAAGATGAGACAAAACTTTTAATGTCTTTATTAGCCTGATTAAGGTCTGGTTTACCGTCTTTAATAGAGTAGTGAATACGGTGAGTCGTGGTTGCTCCATTAGCATGCACGCTCACTAGACGAATTTGGTGATTCCCTTCCTTTAGATCATTTATCTTAATCCAGAATTCATTATTGGGGCTGAGGACAGAGGTCCAAGTAGTTGCATCATAATCGTTATTAACCTGATATTTTTTTTGCCCCTTATTTTCTCCATCATTGTAAGCGATCATTGCTATAGCAGGGATAGTGGGGCTAACTTTACCTCTTAAGTGAAGAACTCCATCAATGTGCTTAAGGCTTAATTCATCAATTGAAAGGCTTGATTCCAAAGCTGATTCTTTGGATGTACCACTAAAAACAGGATGCACTAGTAACCGAATCGCGTGAGCATTTGTAAGAAAAGATCCCTTACCTTCATTTCTCCACTCCTGACGGTAAGTATAATTCCCTGCACCCATTAAAGCCGTTCCCTTAGCAGACTCGGACTTGGTTGCTAAATTATGAGGTAAGGATAGGCCGTGCCCAAGTTCATGTATAGTTCCCCCTATGTAAGTCGTATTAAATCTTGCCAAAGTGAATGGCTCGTAACCCCTATGTTCTTTAACTTGAATTTTTGTGTTTGTTTTATCCACTTTCAATCCATCAATGTTAAGCCAATCAGAATCAGCAACAAAACAGATGCCTTTGTTCTGGCTAGCACCCATTCCATAATACGGGGAATATATTTTCACTTTCTTTTCATCAGTTCTTGATAGCCCACAGACTATTAGAAGAGTTTCCGATTTGGCATCTATTCCTTCCTTGGCCAATGCTTTAGTAACCTCATTGTAGATTCTACCCCCAGATTTATATGAATAAGTTCCATCATCATTAGCTGTTCCTTGAACTTCATGAAGCTTTAACTTGCCGTTCTCCTTCTCCAATGAAAGTCTACTTTTCCCATAACCAAGCTTTGCCATCTCAACAGAAAAGAACTCTTGAATGTCATTCATTATCCTATCCCACCTCTGAAGATGGTTTCTTAGAGGCTCCCTGTCTTTTGGATAAAAATATACCACTCTTAGTTTTTTATCTTCATCTACCGGGCCCTCACTTTGCCATTTTTTAATTTTGCCTACTATATACTTAGCTTGATCTGATTGTGAATTAACCTGGGACCAATCAAATGAATCACTAGCTAGCTCCCTCGTCTCTCTGGCAAATTGCGTGAGCGTTAGGAGAATAAATGGCAACAATATTGGTATAAGTTTTTTCATAAGAGATTTAGGAGTCGATTCCTCTATTAGCTAACTTTGTAATAAAGTAATATTTTATAATTAATAAACTCACTTGTCCCGAAGCGACATGCCTAATTCTTCGGCTCGACCATCTGGCAATTCCATAATTTGAATCTTTCGAAAATGAATTTCAGCGCCTTCTGATTCCAAGCACAAGTAACCTTTTCTCAGATCAGCTTCTCGAATCCCATTAACAAACTTTCCATTAATTGACAACTTAACGGCACCGTCCACTGCAACGACAACGTATCGGTTCCATTCACCTTTTCCTTTGCATCTCATTTCATAGGACATGCTCCGGCTCCCACGTGGATTTTCAGGAACTGCCCTCATCCCACCGGCTCCGAAAAGCTCACCACTGACATAACCGAGATGATTTGGCTCCCCATTTCTTTTCTTATGGATATATGGCCACTGAAGTTCAAGCATTTGAACTTCCATCCCCTTAGGCAAGCGCCCCTTAGGTTTAGCATCGCTCCACAAAAAGACTCCAGAATTTCCACCCGCCTCCATATGCCGCCATTCAATAACCAATATGAAATTCTCGTATTGCTTTTTGGATCGCATAACTCCTATCGGATGCCCCGAACATATCAGCATACCATCTTTGACTGACCACGTATCAGGAGAAGTATTTACATCAACCCAGTTCGTCAGATCCTTACCATTGAATAAATTTACAAACCCAAGTTCCTTTCCTGAATTTTCATCATCATTTCCTGAACTACATATGATGAGAAATATATTTAGTGCCGAGCAAATTAGTAGAAACTGTTTCATGCAATCAGATTAGTCCAGACATCACTTCCCAACAAAGGAGAAAAAGGAAATCCTTTAAGATTATTTCACTTACAAAAAACAGGCTGGTGTCAGAATAGAATAAACGACCTCCAAAACTTCTATACCACCTAGTGTCAGCCTAATAAATGTCTAATTAGCTACTCTCATGCCAACCCTTAG
>JABSSR010000107.1 GCA_013213965.1 Verrucomicrobiales bacterium
ATGGAGTGCTGCCATTAGCAATCCAATCGTGGCAGGTCAGAGTGACAGGGTTTGCCAGAGGAGCATCCGATCCGAGATAGATGGCCGTTGGCTTGCCGAAAGTTGGGACAATTTCATTCCACCATGCGTCATAAAACTTTGTAAGACGAGCTACCACTTTAGGATTCGCGCTGGCGATATTTTTCTTCTGTCCTGGATCAGCATTAATATCATAAAGCTCTTTCCCGTTCACGAGTCGCCATTGGTCAGTCATTACCGAACTCTTGCGCCACTTGATCGGGTCGCGGACTCTCTGTGAGTCTGTAACTAGGATACGGTCCGGCCATTTTTCATTGGTGTCATCAATGAGTGGCCGGACATTCACCCCGTCAAAATTAACACCTTTAGGAGCTTGAACTTTGCAGTAATCAATGAGTGTTGGAACAATATCAACGTAGGAGGTGATGGTGTCCACGTCCCGCCCCTTATTGAGTCCTCCCTTTGGCCAATGCATGAAGAAAGGAACACGGTGCCCGCCGTCATATTCACTTCCTTTGCGACCACGCATTCCGTTGTTATGAATATTGGCACCACTAGATGTGCCGTTATCAGTTGTGAAGATAAAGATGGTGTTTTCTGCGAGGCCTTCATTTTTAAGAAAGGCCCTCATTGATCCAACGTTTTCATCAATGTTGGCGATCATTCCAAGAAAGTTACCGACATTAACTCCCTGTTTCAGATAGGGTTTACTGAACTTTTCAGGCGAATGCATTGGTCCGTGCGGAGCATTGGTGCAGAGGTACACAAGGAATGGTTTTTCGCTTTTCTTTACTTTACGAATGAAGCGCTTGGCATAATCAAAATACACATCGGTACAGAAACCCTTTACCGGGACGGCTTTACCGTTATGAAAATAAGAACCATCAAAGTATGCATTGTCCCAGTAGTCCGGTGTTTGGCCCACACCGCCACCACCATGCCTTAGCACTTCTTGGAAGCCCCTGTCTTCGGGTCTGTAAGGATAGTTGTCACCGAGGTGCCACTTTCCGAACATGCCCGTATGGTAACCGCTGTCACCGAAGATTTTCCCGATCGTTACCTCATTATGACGAAGCATAGAACGACCCATGATCGTGTGCCAGACACCGGTACGGTTCGTCCAATGGCCGGTAATTAGTGCGGCCCGAGTCGGTGAGCATGTCGGTGCCACATGGTAATCGGTGAGTCTGACGGATTCGCCGTGCAGTCGATCCAAATTTGGAGTCTTAAGGATCGGGTTTCCATGACATGAAAGGTCTCCGTAACCCTGATCGTCAGTCAGAACGATAACAACATTGGGTTGGTCAGCTCCGAGGCTCGGGAAAATTGCCAGAAATAGAGAAAAGAGGGCGCAAAGACTAAGTTTTATTGATGAAGATTTCATAAATGACCATGAAGATAGGCCAAAAATGGCATTTCGCACATTCCTTAGATTTTATCTATTACCCTGAGGTAATTCTGTGGAAAAACAGGGTTTTGTTAGGTTTAATTATGATTTATCATTCGCAACCATGCACGAACGTAAAGTCATTGAGATAGGATGTGGAGAATGGGGATTCCGCAATTTACCGATGCGCGAGCATTTTGAAATTGCACGGGACTTTGATTTTAAGTGGCTTGAGTTTGGAATTGGTGGAAATCAGACTGGCCGCCTTTCCGAGTTTCCAGAACCAGATGAGATAGCGGAGTTCAAGGCTCTGAATGAGGAATTTGGTATAGCGACTCCATTCTGTTGCATAGAGAACGATTTTACTCTTGCTGATGAAAATGATCACTTGGAGGTGCTGGAGAAGTCCAAGAAACAGATTCAGGCTGCTGCAGATTGTGGTGCCAAGCAGGTACGACTATTTGCTGGATTCACACCCGTCGAGAAAGTTAGTTCGGAGATCTGGGATCGGATGATAAAAGCTTTCTGGGATGCTGATCAATTGTGCGAGGGGCTAGGATTGACTATCGCTATTGAGACTCATGGAGGAATTACCTTTGATGATGATGAATCCGCTCATCACTTTAACTCAGTCTCTACCGATCCTGAGTCTCTGACTCGGCTAATGGAACAGTTACCACCCAGGGTCGGATTCAATTATGATCCGGGAAATATAAAAGCGGTCCGCCCCGAAGACAAAAACTGCTGCCTGGAGTTCATTAATGATCGCATTAATTATTGCCACCTGAAGGACTGGAAAAGGAAAGGTGAAGGATGGGTGGCCGTTGCCATTGGTGATGATGACTTGGATTATGGTCCACTATTTGAGAACATGAAGTATGACGGGGTATGCCTGATCGAATATGAACCACTTCATGATTCCAGAGAAGGGATCCGCCGCAGTCTAGATTATTTGCAACGAATAGAGGAGGGAAGCCAAGTTCTGAAGTTCCAAAAATGAGGAATCGAACCGCCATCCTTGGGGCGATCTTATGCCCTATCCTATTTATAGCTTTCCAGCCTATTGCTGAAGCTGAGGAGAAGTTTAGTATTTCTGAAGAGGACAGAAACTACTGGGCCTTTAGGTCCGTGAGCACGACTAACCATGAGAACTCTTCAATTGATTCGATAGTTGATGAAGCAATCAAGACTAATGGATTAGTTAAGAATAGTTCTGCTGACCGGGAGATTCTTATCAGAAGGGCTTACTTTGATTTGGTAGGCCTTGCTCCAACATATCAGGAAATTAAGGCATTTGAAGCTGATCCATCCAGTACAGAAAAAGCCTTATCATCGTTAGTTGATAAATTATTGGCCATGCCCGAATACGG
>JABSSR010000108.1 GCA_013213965.1 Verrucomicrobiales bacterium
ATATTTGAAACTGATCCAAGTTCTAGCATGCATCCTGATGTATGCCCGGCTGAAAAACCATTTTCAGTAGTCGTTCATGCCTACGGCCATCCTCAAAACGCCCGTATCAAAGGGATAATTCGATGGAGATCCGCTAATAGTAATTTCTGGAATAAAGAGCCTTTAAGTAAAATTGAAGAACAAAAATGGACTGGAGAATGGACACCACCGAGCCCGGGAAACTATGAATGGAAGGTTGAGCTCTGGAATGAAAATGAATCACATGAAGAACATGATCTGGACCAAGCCGAAAGCATTCGCACTCTTAGAGCTGAAAGATCCGATCTAATACAGGCAAACTGGTATCAATTATCAAAATCATCACTCTCTGAAACAAATACTTTCCCTGAAGCGAATCCTTCAGATATATTCTTATTGCCTCCAATATTTCCCGTCGGAAATGATAATTTAATTGGAAATAATGGGCTCGGTCATTACAGCATTGATAATGAAATAGGAGACGCAATAACCTTTGGAAAGTTCTCAGCTAATATTTCATCCAGAGGAATCACAATGGCAATGACATTGCCCATTCATTGTTCAATCACTCACCCCTTCCGAATTAAAGAACCTTCCCAATTTTCTGCAGAAGGAATTCCCGACCTCATCAGTAAAGGGTGGCAAGAAAGAAGAACAAAATGGGAATCCGTCTTCCGCTACTGGATAGTACAAGGAATAGAAATATTTGAAGTGCTAGAAATTACTCAATTTCCCCTGTCATTCTGGGATAATTTAATCCAGTCATTACGCAAAGACTTTCCCCATATTAGTTTCATCACAAAAGAAAATTTAACAGAAGAGGAACACAAAAAGATGCTAAGTGTTGGATTTTCTGATTATAATAAATTCCTAATTTCAAATAAAAAAGAACGCCAGTTAGATCCTCAAAAGGAAGGATCAGATAAAAGTTCATTCTCAATGGAAAATACTCCAACACCCTGTCTAAGTTCCGATCCCAAATTGGAAGTTTCTTTAGAAAAGATAGCCAATAAAAAATTTCTTCTAATAATCAATAATACTGACCCCTCAATAAAAAGATCGGCTGAAATCTACATTGAAAATCCAGGGAATAATAATCTAAAAGAACAGAACTTCTATTATCTAAGAGATCTTGCCAATGGTAAAGCCTATCGTTGGTCGGGTGGTAATAATCATATCTCGTTAAAAGCCGGTGAACTGGAAAAGAAATTCCTAATCGAGTTAAGTTAGAAAATTATTTAGAATTTCAAGTGAGTTATAAAAAGAAGGCAACTATTTTCCTTATTCTATGCGCAATTATAATATCGCTCATCAGACATAAAGAAAATAACGGGGCATTCTCCAATTTGAATCGTGGATACATTAATTGGCTCATTGATACGAAAAAAGTAAAAGCTCAGCCACCGTCAGTGACTTTGCTCAGAATCAATGGTCCTGAAAACTCTGTATTCTCAGAATGGCCTCCCAGCCCAATAGATTACGCCATCATCCTCAAAAATCTGAGAAAACATGAAGCGAAACTAGTAGCAATTGAACCATCAATGGCATGGAACAATGCAGCGGAAGGCTTACTTGAAACTCTGCGCAGCGCTAGTCTTAAATATAATAAGGGTGAACTCCTGATGGGTGCTGTATTTCAAATGGACCAGTCTGTGGTCGAATCCAATGATAAATTCATTAATTTACTTAAACCCATATCAAATATTAGTGGCGAAATAAAAAATATCCCAGAATTCACAATGGTAGATCCCTTACCCGATCGACGCTTAACATCAATTGGAATCCCTTTCGCATTCACTTCAATAGATATGGCAGAACAGGATCAAGAAAATAATCCTCTAAAAGTTCCACTCCTAGCTCGCATCAAAGAACTCGTTGTTCCTTCCTTTGCTCTACGAGCAATAATGATGGAACAGGACATAGATTCCAATGATGTTAAAATCCATTTAGGAAATAAGATTGTATTCGAGAACGGGACCGTAATACCGATCGATTTTCAAGGAGCTTTCGAAGCTTTCACAGGATCACGACCAGACATCAATAAAGAAGATATAAGCATATTATCCCTACCAGAAGAGGAACTTGATAGATCACAACTTAGATCTTTATCAAATCGCATTATTCTCGTAGGAATTGATACTGAAAAAGAACAAATCATACCTTTTAGACTTGGCGTAAACATTTCCAATGCTGAACGGATTGCTCTTTCAATAGCAACCATACAGAGTAATCTATTCATTGAATCATTTTCATCGTTCTCTGAATATTTTATTTGGGTCGGAATCATATTGATTGGTCTATACCTTATCAGACTAAAACGTTCGAAGGCAGTGGCCAGATCTCTGCTCACAATAATTATTTATTTGGCAGTAAGCATGGTTCTATTCCAAAGCAATAATCAATGGTTATCGCCCATGACTCCACTATCATTGATGGTTTGCATTTTAATTACTTCCTGGACCCTTTGCCAGAAAATGGAAGAATAAATCAATTCATCATACGAACAATTCTCAGTGATCCTTGCTGAAATACATGATCACTGCTTATGTTCATTTACTATGAATCGTCGTAATTTCATTAAAGGCACGACCATTGCATCAGGAGCAATGAGCTTTCCTAACATTATTCCTGCAAGGCTACTGGGAAAAAACTCACCGAGTAATAAAATCACTGTCGGTATGATTGGAACCGGAAACCATGGAATTCATCGTAATCTTAATATGTTCTTACGACAACCTGATGCCAAAGTACTTGCAGTCAGTGACGTCTTTAAGAGTCGAATGATCAAGGCTCACAAAATGACCAATGATCTTTATAAATCTAATGATTGCTCAATGCACTCTGACTTCCGTGAAATACTGGATCGCAAAGACATCGATGCTGTAATGATTTCCACTCCCGATCATTGGCATGCACTCATGTCCTCAATGGCTATTCGTAGAGGCAAGGATGTGATCTGTGAAAAACCAACACTAACCGTTGCTGAAGGTCGCTACATTGCGGACCTTGTAAAGAAAACAGGGTGCATATTTCAAACCTCTACGGAAGATCGAAGTTTATTTATTTATCATCGATTAGCAGAAGTGGTCCGTAACGGAAGGATCGGGAAATTAAAAGAAATAAAAGTGACCTTACCTGCGGGGAAACGATTTCCAAACGAGAAGGAAAGCGAAATCCCAGAAGATCTAGACTATGATCTTTGGTTGGGCCCGGCCCCAAAAACTCCTTACACCAAGAACCGCACCGAACAACAACACTGGCGCCATGTGTGGGACTATTCTGGCGGTAAATTCACAGACTGGGGAATGCACCAACTCGATACAGCTCAGTGGGCAAATAACACAGAAATGACAGGACCCATAAAAATTTCAGGGAAAGGAAACATTCATGAAGGGAGCATGTATAATACTTTTGTTGATTATAAAATACAATATTCGTACGCTAATGGCGTTCAATTATCTGTGAGCAGTGGAGGAACAAGCATACACTTCTATGGATCCGAAGGATGGTGTGGAAGTAAAAGCTGGGACTCAGGGCTCGGAGCTAGCAAAATTGATATTGTTAAAGAACCCATTCCTGACAATGGGCTACACTTATATACCTGCAAGGGGGGAGAACACCGTAATTTCCTAGACTGCGTGAAGTCTCGTAAAGATCCTTATTTCCCTGCTGAGATCGGACATCGATGCGCGACGCTTTGTCACTTAGGAAACATCTCTATGAGGCTAAACACAGCTTTGGATTGGGACCCTCAGAAAGAAATGATAACTAATAGTAAACAGGGAGCCTCAATGCTTTCACGCAAAATGCGTGAACCATGGAATCTAGAAAACTCTTAATACCTATAATGTTCAGGCTTATATGGACCTTCTTGCGGAACTCCAATATAATCTGCCTGCTCTTCAGTTAATTGAGTTAGTTTAGCTCCTATTTTTTCTAGATGCAGAAAAGCTACTTCTTCATCTAGCTTCTTGGGAAGAACATAAACACCAGGAACGTATGTTTCTCTATTTTCCCATAGATCAATTTGAGCAAGCGTCTGGTTAGTAAAGCTGTTAGACATTACAAAACTCGGATGGCCTGTGGCACATCCAAGATTAACAAGCCTTCCCTCCGCAAGCATATAGAGCTGTCTGCCATCAGGGAAAGTATATTGATCCACTTGAGGCTTTACAGTCTCCTTAGTGATCCCTTCTGAATTATTTAACGCGTCTACCTGAATCTCATTATCAAAATGACCAATATTACAAACTATTGCCTGATCTTTCATTATCAATAAATGATCAATCCGGATGATGTCTTTATTGCCCGTAGTAGTGACATAAATATCCGCCCACCCAAGTGTGTCCTCTACGGTTAACACTCGAAAACCTTCCATGGCTGCCTGCAAAGCACATATCGGATCTATTTCAGTAACAATTACCTGAGCTCCTTGCGCACGGAGTGCCTGTGCACATCCTTTACCAACATCTCCGTAGCCACAAACCACAGCAACCTTTCCTGAAATCATTACGTCAGTCGCACGTTTAATTCCATCAACCAAAGACTCTCTGCATCCATACAAATTATCAAATTTGGACTTAGTAACTGAATCATTCACATTAATGGCAGGAACTCTAAGCTTTCCCTGTTCAGACATTTGATAGAGCCTATGAACCCCTGTTGTAGTTTCTTCTGAGACCCCTTTCCAATCCTCCAGATACTTGGTCCACTTAACAGAATTTTCAGCATAAACACTTTTCAATAGATCCTTGATGACTTGCTCCTCTTGCGAATCACTCTCCGATTCAATCCACTTCGAACCTTCTTCAAGCTCTGCTCCTTTGTGAATTAAAAGTGTAGCATCACCACCATCATCCACAATCAGTTCAGGCCCTTTACCATCAGGCCATGTAAGTGCTTCCAAAGTACACTGCCAATACTCTTCTAATGTCTCACCTTTCCAGGCGAAAACAGGAACACCAGATACAGCAATGGCTGCCGCGGCATGGTCTTGTGTAGAAAATATATTGCACGAACACCATCGGACATCTGCTCCAAGATCCTTAAGAGTTTCAATAAGAACGGCCGTCTGTATTGTCATGTGCAAAGAACCCATGATCCTTACACCTTCTAGAGGCTTATCTTCAGCATATTTCCTTCGGGTTGCCATAAGGCCCGGCATTTCATGCTCAGCTATTGAAATTTCACGGCGTCCCCACTCTGCTAATTGAATATCGGCAACCTTATAGTCTTTTACTTCTGTAGGAATGTTATTCATTAATTTGATATTAAAATTACGCTCCGACTGCAGATCTCAAATCTTCAACTTTATTAGTTTTTTCCCAAGTTAAAGATTCCTGTTCCTGCTCTCTTCCAAAATGTCCGTAATTAGTTGTTTTTCGATAAATAGGACGAAGAAGATTAAGCTGAGAAACAATGTCTGCCGGTTTGAATGAAAAGACGTCGCGAACGGCCTTCTCTATCTTGATCTCATCAACTGAATTGGTACCAAAAGTCTCCACACTAAGAGACACAGGCTCAGGAAACCCAATTGCGTATGCTGTCTGCAATTCACACCGATCAGCAAGATCAGCGGCAACAATATTTTTTGCCACCCATCTACACATATATGCTGCTGAGCGATCTACCTTTGATGGATCCTTTCCTGAAAAGGCCCCTCCTCCATGTCGCCCCATTCCCCCATATGTATCAACAATTATTTTGCGACCAGTTAAGCCGCAATCACCTTCTGGTCCACCAACAATAAATAAACCAGTCGGATTAATATGATATTTTGTATCTTCAGTAAGCAATTCAGACGGTAAAACTTTTTCTATAAGATCTTTCTTGAGAATATCACGTATTTCTTGAGTGGATATTTCTTTGGCATGCATCGTTGAAACAACAACCGCCGTAACACGGCTCGGCTTACTTTCAACATACTCAACTGAAACCTGAGTCTTCGAGTCTGGTCTCAACCACGTATGCAAACGACTCTTTCTTAGATTAGTCATCGCCTCACCAAGTTGATGAGAATAGGCTATCGGCGCAGGCATGAGCTCAGGAGTGTCATTACAGGCGTAGCCAAACATGATCCCCTGGTCGCCCGCTCCCTGCTCTGCAGTCTCCTTATCCTCAGCCTCTGCCGCATCTACTCCTTGCGCAATATCAGGTGACTGTTGACCCAGTAGATTCAGAAAGAAAAAATTCTGTGCATCAAACTTACAAGTATAACTAAATTCTGTGCCATCCGCATAAGTAGAATCATAATTCATTTCCTCTAGCGTCTTTCTGACTACCGATCGATAATCAAACTCTGCGCCTGTTGTTATTTCACCACCAAGAATCACCGCATTGTCTTTGACCATTGTCTCACACGCAACTCTGGATGAAGTGTCCTGCTCAAAACACGCATCAAGCACAGCATCTGAAATAGTATCACACACTTTATCCGGATGCCCCTCGGTGACTGATTCTGAAGAAAAAATTAAGGAATTTGCCATATATCTAAATATCGTGATACGTTGATATGTCATTCTAAAATCCCATGACGTCAATACTGAAATGGCTCAAATTGCTTGCCGATCCCACACGAGTAAGAATTTTGCGGATATTACGCAAAGAAAAACTCTCCGTAGCGGAAATCCAAAATGTTCTTGGAATGGGACAATCCCGAATATCTTCCCATTTAGCACAATTAAAATCATCAGGACTACTCAAAGATGAAAGGTTCGGTAAAAATATTTATTATGAAATAATTGAACCTAATGACTCAGAAAAAGAAGCCCTCAATAAAATCTTTGCGGTCACCGATTCCGCTTCAGAGGAAATACCGGAATGTTATGAGGACTCAGAAGCTTTGAAGTTAGCCATTGAAAAACGTTCAGATAAAGCAAGAGCCTACTTCGATGAATTGGCTGGAAATTTCGGGCAAAAATACGTGCCAGGCAGGAGTTGGAAAAGTTTAGCTGAAATGCTCCTTCAAATTATGGACCCTGGAATTGTCGCTGATCTAGGATCAGGCGAAGGTACATTGACCCAGCTCCTAGCGCAAAGAGCAACAAAAGTTATTGCCATTGATAGTTCAAAAAAAATGATTGATTATGCATTAAAAATCAGTCGAGATAATGGTTATAACAATATTGAATATCGACTCGGTGATATTCAATCCCCGCCCATAGATGACAATGCGGTAAATCTCACCATTTTAAGCCAAGCTCTGCATCACACTGCAAAGCCACAAATAGCTATTAATGAAGCTTTCCGAATCACAGCTCCTGGCGGGAGAGTGGTTATTCTTGATCTTTTAAGGCATGACTTCGAACAAGCCCGTGACCTCTATGCTGACGTTTGGCTCGGCTTTACAGAAATAGAACTGAGAGAATATATTAAAAAGGCTGGATTCATTTCCATTCAAACTGCAATAGTTGATAAAGAACAGAAGGCCCCGCATTTTGAAACTCTAATGGCAATCGCAATGAAAATGGATAATTGAGTTTCTGAGAATTTCCAGGTCAATAATTATCAACAAACACCCTCTCAAAAATTAACAATGTTTACTGGACTCGTAGAAAAAACAGGAAGCGTTTCAACACTACAGGCTACTGGAAACGGAGCCAAAATAATTATAGATATTCCTTTCTCAGAAGAATTATCTATAGGAGACAGCGTAGCTGTCAATGGATGCTGCTTAACTGTATCAACAATAGATGAGGAGAAAGCTTCGTTTGATTTACTCGCACAAACATTAAAGGTAACTGCCCTCAAAGAACTCAAGCCCGGAATGATTGTTAATCTTGAAAGGGCCCTTATTGCAGGTCATCGGATCGGCGGACATTTCCTCACGGGACACATAGATACTGTGTCTGAAATTATCACCTACGAACCAATAGGTGCCGACCATAAGTTGGAAATTCTTCTGTCTAGAAATATGGCTCATTTGGTCATCGCAAAAGGATCCATCTCGGTAGATGGAATCAGTTTAACAATTGCTGAAGTAAATGATGAAATCGGCAGCTTTACTTGCTTCATTACTCCTCATACACATGAAAACACAAATCTTATAGAAATAAATAAAGGGGCCCAAGTGAACTTAGAATTTGATCTTATAGCGAAGCACGTTGAGCGCTTAATTAATTATCAAAAATAGATGCTCCTGAGCATCATTTTTAACATAAGAAATTAGCTATTACGCTGAGTTTACTTAATGTCATTGACAGGCTTCACACTCTTCCCCGTTCATCGTAGCCTCAATGCTACAAGCCTCAACCTCTTCAGGCGTATAATCTTTCTTTGTTTCTTGTCCTTCTTCTGATGATTGAATCCTCACTTCTTTATCACTTTTAACAGTAGATTTCTCAATGTTCGAAGCCGCAAGACTGCGAAGGTAATAAGTAGTCTTTAGACCAGAACGCCAAGCCTCTCTATACATGTGTGATAAAATCTTAAGATCCGGTTTGGCAATAAAGAGGTTTAATGATTGCGATTGATCAATCCACTTTTGACGACGCGCCGCAGATTTAATCAACCAACTATGATCAATCGAAAAAGCTGTAGAGTATTTCTTTTTTAGATCATCAGGAATCTCATCAATGTCGTCCAATTCTCCGTCATGATACTTGAGCTGATCAGCCATATCCTTTCCCCAAAGATCTAACTTTTTCAAATCTCTTACCAAATATGAATTCAATACTATGAAATCACCAGAAAGATTACTCTTAACAAAGAGATTCTTATAGGTCGGCTCAATACATGGCGAACTGCCCATAATATTCGAAATTGTTGCCGTCGGGGCAATTGCAAGAACATTAGAATTACGCATTCCTTGTTTCTTTATCTTTTCGCGCAATTTATCCCAATCCAGTTTACCTCCACGAACCACATCAATCTTTTCTCCCCTCTCCTTTTCAAGAAGATCTACAGTATCCGGGGGCAA
>JABSSR010000109.1 GCA_013213965.1 Verrucomicrobiales bacterium
AATATGCCTACAGCATTGTAAATTCAGGATTATGCCTCCTGCTAATGCCTTCATTTCGGAAGTTTCTATTTAGCTCAAAGACCTTAGTCATTCCCCCAACTAGTAACCTCTTAAGGAAAAGTTCAGGAGCGATCCTCATGTAGAGCGGCATATTCAAAGCATTATGGTGAGTCTCAAACGGCCTGGCCGCTGCACCACCCGGAACATCTTGTAACATTGGCGTTTCAACTTCAATGAATCCACGGTCCTGAAGAAATTCTCTCATCTCACGAACCATCAAAGAACGCTTAAGGAAAATATCACGGCTCTGCTCATTAGAAATGAGATCCAAATATCTTTGCCGGTACCGCGTTTCCTTATCCGTGAGCCCATGATACTTATCAGGCAAAGGTCTAAGAGACTTTGAAAGGACAGTGAAGGACTCCACTTTAACGGTTGGCTCTCCGACCTTAGTATTAAATGTTTCTCCTTCTATTCCTATCCAGTCACCAAGATCCAACTGCTTGAAAATTTCAAATTGCTCTTCGCCAACTTCCTTAGCATTTAAATAGCACTGGATTCGACCACGAAAATCAGAAACATCAAAGAAGTGACTCTTGCCCATGTCTCTGTGAGCAGTAATCCTTCCAGCTATCCTTGCTCTTACTCCTTCCTTAAAGGAATCTCTCAATTCATAGATATCTGATTCAATATCAAACTTCCCTCCAAAAGGGTTAACGCCCAATTCACGCAGCCTTGAAAGTTTTTCACGGCGCACTGCAATTAGTTCCTCTTCGGTAGTCTTATTCTCCTCTTCAGACATCAGTGAGAAACAAACACCTCTTAGACTGAGGAACAAGGATTAAATCTAGGCCATTAACTCATGAATAATCTTACCTGAAATATCAGTCAGACGAAAATCACGCCCGCCATAACGATAAGTAAGTTTTTCATGATCTATGCCAAGGAGATAAAGAATTGTAGCATGTAAATCATGAACATGGACAGGGTTAACAATTGCGTTCATTCCAAACTCATCAGATTCTCCATAAGCAAAACCTCCTCTCAGACCGGCACCGGCAAGCATCATAGAAAAAGCTGTATGATGATGATCCCGACCCGGCTTTTTTTTATCATGCTTCTGCGCGTATGGTGTTCTACCAAATTCTCCTCCAAATACGACCAAAGTATCTTCGAGAAGACCACGAGATTTTAAATCATTAATTAAAGCCGCGGCAGCTTTATCTGCTTCCGCACAGAGCTTTGCATGTGACGCATAATGATTCTGATGCGTATCCCAAGGCTGATTACTAGATCCCTTAGTATAATATACCGTTGTAAATCTTACTCCTCTTTCGGCCAATCTACGGGCAAGCAAACAAGAGTTGGCAAACTCTGTAGTACCATAACTCTCTCTTGTCTTTGAAGATTCTTTGGAAATGTCAAAAGCATCAGTTGCCTCTATCTGCATCCTGTAAGCCGTTTCCATTGTCGATATGTGGGATTCAAGCACAGTATCTTCTCCTCTTCTCTTTTTGTGGGCATCGTTCATTTTTGCAAGAAGATCAAGCTGCTGCCTCTGTTCACTTTCAGCAGAACTAGGACTTTTAATATTTGCTAGGAGCTTATCTAACGACATGTCACGAGTAATCACACTTGATGCCTGAAATTTAGCGGGCAAAAAACCTGCGCTCCAAAGTGCAGGACCAACAACAATTTTTGGACTTGGCCTAAGCACCACATAGCCAGGAAGATTTTCATTCTCTGACCCAAGCCCATAAAGTGCCCATGCCCCGATCGAAGGTCTGGTCGGCTGAAGAACTCCAGTATGCATTTGCAGTAAAGCCGGTTCGTGATTAGGAACATCACAATGCATTGATCTGATCACGCAAAGATCATCGGCAATTTTACCCAAAGAAGGTAAAGATTCACTGATTTGAAGGCCAGATTTACCACAATGATCAAACCTTAATGGTGAAGGCAAGAAACCGGCCTTAGCTGACTTAAATAATTTACCCTCAGGCTTCACTCCTTCGTGTTTCACTAAATCCGGTTTCGGATCAAAAGTATCAATGTGAGAAGGGGCACCATTAAGAAACAAAAAAATGACCCGCTTAGCACGAGGGAAAAAATCCCTCTTCGGGCCGGCAAGAGAATTTCCGGAAGCAGCATTACTCGCGCCAAGAATGTTCGCCATTCCAAGACTGCCAAAACCCATCGCAGAACGACTGAGCATTTCGCGACGATTTATATAATTTCGATTCTGGTAATTAATCACGAAAAATAAATTCGTTTGAAATTAGTAAGTTCTGAGCAAGTCCTGGCCAACGTTCCTTTTCTTTTTCTTTCCCACTTTCTATAAATTCTATTGCATTTGATAATTCTTCCATTGATGGGGGTCTAGATAAAATTCTACGGTAAATTTTATCAACGGAACCGGCTTTGTCCTCAGTAACTAAAGCCAATGCTACTGCACTGGATCGGGCTAACACAAATGAACTATTTAGAAAATAAAGCTTCTGGGATGGGGTCACCGTTTCGTCGCGACTCGAACTGTGAATATTGGCATCAGGATAATCAAAGAGGGCCAAATAATGATCGAGCTCCTTCCTGCTGATTCTGCCATACACAGTCCGTCTCAAATTCTTTTGATTCGAAATTAGATTCGATTCCTTTCCGCTGTCCCCA
>JABSSR010000011.1 GCA_013213965.1 Verrucomicrobiales bacterium
TGGCTTCGATGCAGGAAATATAGCCATTCCTATCAACAACAAATAAAAGTTCGCCCACTATCAAGGGAGAGGCGCGGGGCGGCATTCTCTTTGATGATTTCCATACGACATGAGAATCAGTTATGTCACTATCACCGTCCGGTTTGATTGCCCAAAGTTCAGGCCTGTCACGGTCGATTAAGGTAAAGACAAGTCCTTGTCCGTAAACTGGTCGAGGAGCGATTGACCAACCACGGTGCCGTGCTTTCCAGAGTTCTTTACCATTCTTTGGATCATATGAAAAAACGCCCTTAGCACCAATGCTGACCATTTGCTTTTCTTCCCCTCGTGGGATTATTAATGGGGTCCCATAAGCTTTGCGTTGGTTTATCTGGACCTTACTCAAGTCAATAGAGCGATTCGTTTTCCATGAGGTTTTTCCGGACTTCTTGTCCAGAGCGATAACATATTGCACGTCACGTCCATCCACATTGAATATCATGTAATCATCAAACAAAAACGGGGAACTGGCGGGTCCGGCCCCGGTTTCGTGATCGCACTTAAGGTCTCTACGTGTCCATAATATATTACCATTAGAAGTATCTATGCAGGCCGTTCCATAAGTTCCGAAATGAACATAGACACGACCTTCTTCAATGACTGGGGTAGGTGAGGCATAGGTGTTATCGATCGTTATTGCCTGAGGGTTTTTAACATCGAATATATGAATGTCATGAAGAATTTTTCCTGTTTTCTTATCAACGCAAATGGCAAACATTTTTTTGCCATTCTTAGTTGCCGTTGTCATCCAAATCTGATTGTTCCAGATCACGGGAGATGACCATCCCCGATCATGTATGGCTGTTTTCCAGGATATGTTTTTATTTTCACCCCATTCTAAGGGGAGTGAGGTGGAATTGATATGGCCATTTCCTTCGGGTCCCCGGAATTGGGACCACTGCTCATTTGCTAGACTAGTGCCGCACTCAACGGCAGTGACTAGTGCTAATGATAATAATAATTTCATTTACTAAGGACCAAAGTCTCACACATTGAATTTATTTTCCTTTTAGTTGCTTTGATTTTTTTCGGTCACTTTGGCAGAGTTTGCAGTCCAATTAATTGCTGCAATTATGTGGGTTCGCGCAAATTCAGTGTTAATTGAACGAATGTCGTGGCCAAGCCCGGTAAATAAGTAGCGCCCCTTTCCTAACTTCCGACGCCAGCAAATTGGGTGATCATTTCCCATTGGTTTTTTACCGACATAGCTTGGATGCTCCCTGATGGGTGTATAACTTTTTTCATCAAGTCGAAGCAATACCTCTACCCCGGGGAGTCCCGTTACTGACCGATTAAAGCAAAGCCAATCTGCAGTGTACATGAATTGTTTTTTCTTTCCTGCAAGGAGTGGATCTCCTGCAGTTTTTGGGTCAACTAAGAACCGAGCTTCCATATAATCAGAATCAGAATCAAAATCACATCCTGCAATTTCAATTAATTCTGGCCATGTTCCGTTCTGTACGATCCCTGCATGCATTGCCATTATTCCTCCGCCGCTCTTGAACCAATTGATAATTTCTTTTTGAATTTCCCTGGGGATGCTTTCTCCCAGATTCGTAGAGTTATTGAAAAGTAACAAATTGTACTTTTTCAGATTTTCAGTTTTTAGATCAGCAGGATTTTCGGTCACACTGACATTGATATTATTTTTATCTCCTAGACGGACCAGGAATCCGTTCAGTTGAGGTATTTCAGCGTGCCGAAACCATGCAGTTGCTGAGTAAATAAGAACATCAATTGGCTTGGCCAGTGACATTGGTAACGAGAAACAATATATTAATAAGATTGCAAGGAGTCGTTTCATTGAATTAATGATTGAAAGTGCGTGAATGGCTATTGTCGAGCGTTAACCGATGGCAGACAAATTAGACTTCTATAAACTAACTGTTAGCAATAATATTGTTAATAAATTTACTATTGAAGTATACCATGCATGTATAAGTTTTTGCTGCTCAAATTGTGAGAGATAAAATTAAAGGGATCATAAATCACTCTTCTTGGGACAAGGGAATCCAATTAGCAGAGAATGGAAATAAACCAACTAGGGCATCGATGAAAGAAGGCTTTGTCAAAATTTTAATAGGTGGTTTCTATGCATTAATTTTTTTTATGAGTATTTCGGTGCATTTAAATGCAGAGGATTCTTTCATTGAAATTCATTCAGCATTGGAATCACATTGCATTAAATGTCACGGAAAGGATGGTAAGGTTAAGGGTAAGGTTAACTTGAAGGAATTGAAATCGGGTAATGCATTTTCAAGTGAGCCTGAGCTGCTCGAAACCTTGATCAAGGTTTTAAAAGATCGCGAAATGCCTCCGGAGGATGAGCCGCCCCTCTCTGAAGCTAAGCGGAAAAACATGGTAGTGTGGCTAGAGACTATGCTCAGGGAGTCTCTCAAAGATCAACCATTTCTGCATACATCAATCCGGCGTATGAANCGGTTCCAGTATAATAATGCTGTNGTNGATTTGTTGGAACTGGACCGTGAAATATTTAGGCTAAATGAACGGCTAATGCGTCGCCGTGATGATTACTTCAAACCAGAAACCAGAAAGATGCCAGCTCAGGTGCGCATTTCAAGCCGGCCACTAAGTAAGGACATTGACAATCAACGTCCGGAAGGGTTCAAAGGGGTTGCATCATTTCCTCAGGACAAGCGTGCCGAGCATGGTTATGATAATCGTGCTGATCACCTGACGCTCTCGCCTTTACTGATGGAGTCTTTTCTTAATCTGAGTCAGACCATCTCGGAGAGTCCTGATCTAAACTCCAAAGAGTGCCGCAGCTGGCCTTGGCTTTTCGCAACTCCCGATAGTGGCACCGAGGGAAAAATAGAAGAAATTATTCATTCTAGGCTCAATAAGTTGCTTAGACGTGCATTCCGTCGGCCAGTTGATCCAGTAACGCTAGATCGATTTGTTAAATTTGCCTTAAAACACCACGGTGATGGGAATTCGCTAGAAGAGACAATGCGCAGTGTGATTGGGGTAGTTCTTGGTATGCCTGACTTTCTCTATTTTTATAAAGTTCCCACTGGCGAAAATCTTGCTGTTAATGACGTCAATTCCCAGAGAGTCAATGATTATGAACTGGCTTCGCGCTTGGCCTTGTTCTTTTGGAGCAGTATCCCCGATGATTTGTTACTCGATCTAGCTGAGGAAGGTAAGTTAAGTGATTCAAAAATTCTTAGTTCTCAGATTGATCGGATGTTGAATGATCGTAGGTCGAGCAGGTTCTGTGACAATTTCCCAGCGCAATGGTTGCAGCTTGATCGTCTAATTACATCGGTGCCTGATCACAAAAAGTTTCCTTACTTTTATCTTGTTGATGGGTATCGGACCAGTATGCACATGATGCCGGAACCGTTACTTCTATTTGAGACCATTTATATTGAGGATCGACCAATTATTGAATTGCTGGATCCGAAGTTCACGTGGGAAAATGGCATGCTCAAGGCTAATTATGAGGGGCATGCTAAGGCTGGGCATGACGTCGTTACGCAGCTTTTTAAGAGGGTCCAGTTGAACGACCCCCGTCGCGGTGGTGTTATTACTAATGCGGCTGTCATGACGATGACGGCAACGCCTACACGGACTCAGCCAATTACCCGTGGGGCATGGATTAATGCGGTAATATTTAATGAGCCACCTGAGCCTCCTCCGGCTGACGTTCCCCCACTTCCCGAAGCTAATACTGAGGAGCTTGCCAAACTCACTATTCGAGAACGGTTGGCCGCTCACCGAGAACGTAAAGACTGCGCAGGTTGCCACAATAAGATAGATCCGTTGGGCTTTGCCTTGGAAAACTATGGGCCGACAGGTGTTTGGCGTGATAAATACGAAAATGGCCGCGACGTCGATGTTAGCGGAGTTCTATTCAATCAGCATGAGTTTAAGACATTTTTAGAATTCAAGCAGTTTGTAATTAAGGAAAAGCATCGCTTCATTCGCGGATTTATTTCGCATTTATTGTCCTATGCTTTGAGCCGGGAACTTGGGCTTGCAGATTCGCCTGCGCTTGATGAAATGACGGCTAGGGTAAGTGCTGGAGAGGACAATATGAGGGCTGTGCTTAAAAGCATAGCGATGAGTGAACCTTTCCTGAAGAAGAATAATTCTAAGATCAAAGATTCGAAAGTGAACATCAATCAGAACCAATGAAATACTAAGTAAGTATTTTCAAATTGTAAGTCTAATGATTTACCCTACAATAAACAAAGCGTATTATTAAGATGAGAGATAACGATACTATTCGACCTGTTTCGCGTCGTAGATTTATAACATGTGCCGGTGGTGCGACTTTAAGTTTGCCTTGGTTGGAGACCTTTGCTGATACCAGCAAAAGAAAAAAAGAGAATCCGGCGCAACGTTTAGCTTTCTTTTACCTGCCAAATGGAATCACTCGGCGCGGTTTTTTTCCTGGTGAAGGAGATCGTCCGCTGCCTCCTTTCGCAGGGCAGAATAATGTATGGAGGTTTGAGGGCAAGACGGCTCCTCCTGGCAGCCACCCTCTGACTCTTACACCGACATTGGCTCCTTTACATAAGATGCGTAAAAAAGTGTCACTTATCACCGGAATGGACCGCACGTTTCAGCACGGTACAGATTCTCATGCTCAGTGCGCGTCTTGTTTTCTAACCAGTGTTGCGCCATACGAAGTTAAAAATTCGGCCTATCCGCTGACTCGTACTCTGGATCACATCGCAGCAGACAGTATTGGACAGACTACACCTTATTCGACACTCGAATTAAGCTGCAACGATCACAAGAATAACATTGAGTCGATTTACTTCGATAATATGTCCTGGTATGGGACTGGCCACGTGGCGCCATCCATGAGAAACCCACGCAAAGTTTATGATCGATTGTTTGGTACTCAAGAGCACACGCGTTTTCGCAATATAACTGATCTTGCTCTTGGTAATGCGAGCCAATTGCAAAAGAGGTTAAGTGCCGAGGATCGGCAGAAATTTGGAGAATATATGGAATCTATACGAACCATTGAGACAAGAATGGATCGCATTGATAAAATGAAGTCGGAGTTAGCTGAAGCTAAAATCAAACGGCCTGCCGAGCATTTGCCGCGTAACGAGTACATTCACTTAATGGGGGATCTTTTGGTTACGGCATTGCAAAATGGACTTACAAATGTTGGCACTCTGATGCTTGGCCCCGAGCGGTGGACGACTCCCACTAATTGGGAAGGAATCTTGGACAAGCCCTACAGCCATCATGCTATGACTCACTCTATAGGTAATCATCTTGAACAGCTTTTTTTGTTGGATCGATTTCATGTTTCGGCCTTTGCTAGGCTACTTGAACGTATGGATCAGATCAAAGAGCTTAACGGTACCACGTTACTTGACAACACCATCTTTACGCTCGGTGCTGGTATGGGGGATGGGACCACTCATCAGTACAATGATCTACCATTGGTTGTTGCTGGAGGAGGTGCTGGTAAGTTAAAAATGGGCAGTCATATCCATTGCAAAAGGGGCACTCCTCTAGCGAATCTTTGGTTGACTCAACTCAGAGCTTTGGGAATTGAACGAGATAATTATGCCGATAGCACTGGGATGGTCTCTGAGATTCAGGCCTGAGTGGAAGGTGTAAT
>JABSSR010000110.1 GCA_013213965.1 Verrucomicrobiales bacterium
ATTCAACGACCAATCTTCAAAATGGTGAATGGGAAGAATTGGATGATGGAATTGAAAGTGAAGGAGATAGCACTTCATTCAGAGACGAAGGGATTCCCTTAACTGATAAAAAAAGATTCTATAGGGTGATGGAAGTTGAGTAATAATTAGAATTCCTTTCTTAACTTTACTTACATCTTTGTTTTTTCTGCGCCCTGTCCTACTTGCACATTTTAGTATTTATTTGCTAATACCCTTTATTTGTTGCTGCACATCTTTCAATGAGAAGCGTGTGAAGACAGGTTTACCGGCTGATCGGAGGGCGATAGAAATACAAGAAGCCGATTCCCCTAATGAGTTGAGGCTTTCGCTTTTGAGTGATTCAAAGATAAGCCCTGAGCAGTTTATGCTTAGATTTAAATCTAACTGTCGTTTTGAAGGTTGGAAATATACGTATCCATCACAAATGATGCATTCTATAGCATATTTCCCGTTAAATTCTGGTCGTGAGCATACTATGGAACTTTTTACTCTTTGGGTAAAAGAAAGCTATGATGAATCCGCGTCATTTATTGAAGAGAAACTAGTCGATTCATCTCTGAGGGATTCAGCCATTGAGGGCATGGTAAATGGTTTGAAGTCTGATCAACTCTCAGTGGCTGTATCATGGGCTCATGAATTGTCCGAGCAGGGGAAACGACATCAATTACTGGAGTCTCTAGCCACTCATTGAGTAGGCAATTTCTCGGGCCTTGTTTTTTTACCGTTAAGGATAGTCCCAACAAATGTGTATCTTATGAATAAATGATAAGTCGCTAACAGAATTAAAGTGGCTAAGGCACATAACAATGGAAACTTAATGATGATAGGTATATCCCAGTCCGATAAAATAATTTGAGTTGCCACGATTAGTGGTTGATGCGCGAGGTACAGCCAATAAGAGGAGTCTGATACGTATCGTACCAGTTTATTTTCTCCAGAAAAGAAGAAGCGGAAAAAACCAATGAATCCAAATGTCATTACCCAGCAATAGATCGTTGTGATCATTGCACGTTTGACAAAGGTTCCGTCCTTCTCCTGATCAAGGCTATCAAAGGACTCTTGAATTGATTGTATTGTGGAGCTGAGAAAAACTAAGGGACCGTCCAGTCCATTTCTAAGATTGAGCCAGTCAGGGCAAGGTTTTCTGTACTCGCTAATCGCAATAATAAAAATTATGCCACCAAAGAAGAAAAGCACAGGCCATACATATTTAGCGATTGATCCGAACCCTTTGACGCCGAAGAAAATGGTTCCCGCAACAAAGAAAAGAGAATAGTGGGCCAGTATCCACCATGCCGATTTACCGTCGAATCCCTGCAATGTGAAGAAATCACGAAATTCTTTGGGATCGAAGAAGACTGCAGTGGCGGGACCAAATTCATCAGTTCCCATGAATATTTGCGTATAGAAGGTTGATAAAACAATTACAACCAGAGCAATTCCCCTAAGTATAGATTTAACGAGTTCAGGTAAGTCGATCCAAAGATTATGGAG
>JABSSR010000111.1 GCA_013213965.1 Verrucomicrobiales bacterium
CCGGTACGGATTTGCTAATGGCCCCCGAGCCTCACCTGTGATTGATAAAGAGATATTAATAATTGCGGGTGTTACTGGTCAGATCAGGGCAATTGAAGTTATGACGGGTAAGCAGATTTGGCATCAGGACTTACAAAAAGAATATGGCTATGAACTTGGATTTTTCGGTTATGGCCCTCAACCGTTCGTCTGGAACAATCTTGTAATGGTGAATGTCGGAGGTTCAAAGAACATAGAAGGAAAGAGGGTGTGCGTTGCTGCTTTTGATAGGAAAACCGGAAAGGAAGTTTGGAGGCATATGGATGAGTGGGGAGCGAGCTATTCTTCGCCTTTAGTTGCCAAGATTAAGGGGAAGGAAGTTCTTTTGGTCTTGGCTGGGGGAGAGAGTCGTCCTGCTAGGGGCGGTTTACTGGTCCTTGATCCAGTCAGTGGTAAATTATTTCACCGGTTTCCTTGGCGGGCTGATAAATTTGAGTCAGTAAATGCATCGGTCCCTGTAGTAATTAACGAGAAGTTTGTGTTTTTGTCCGAATGTTACGGCAAGGGAGGGGTTCTCCTTGAATTTGATGAGAAATTAGATGCTGTTCCCGTTTGGGATGAAAGATGGTTTGGTATGCACTGGATGACTCCATTGGTCATTAAGGATCATATTTATGGTTTTGCCGGGCGTAACAAGCCGGACGTTCAGTTCAAGTGTGCCGCGATCAAGGATGGGAAAATACTTTGGAAGGATGACATGCGATACCAGCACAACATTCAAGGCAGAGATCTTACTCTCAGTTTTTTTCGTGGGAGTTTACTGAATTGTGACGGACGTGTTTTTGCTTTGGGTGAGGATGGGGTCTTTGCCGAGCTTAATATTTCACCTGAAGGAGTAAAAGTTGAGTCCAGATCTCAGTTGTTTGTTGCGGAACAGTCTTGGGCGTTGCCCGTCATTCACCGTGGACTGCTCTACATATGTCAGCACACCAAGGGCTTTGTTGATAATACGGTGCCCCGGTTAATTTGTTATGATTTTCGTGAAGCAGAATAAAATGATACTAAGATAAGATTAATTTATAAAATTGATCCTGGTGAATAATTAATTGAGTCTGGATAGTTTGCTTTGATTTTTTCTATAGCATCGAGAAATACTTCGATTTGGGCTCCCGCGGCCCCGGCTCTGCTTGCAGCGGCATTCAGTAATTGATCGAGTCTGTCTTTGGAAATTTTAAGACCATCATCATTGGAGAGACGGTCAATGAGATCATTTTCTTTCGCTTCCCCTGAACGCAATGCTTGAAGCGCTGCGACGGCGTGTTCTTTGATTAATTCGTGAGCTTCTTCTCGCCCAGTGCCCTCTTTCACGCATTCCATCAGAAATGTAGTAGTTGTCAGGAACGGCAGGTAGCGTTCATTTTCATTATTTATAACGTCCGGGTATACTTCCATTTGATTTAAGATAGTTAGGCAAGTCTCAAATAGACCATCGGCAACAAAGAAAGCGTCGGGTAACATCACCCGCCTGACTACAGAACATGAGACATCACCTTCGTTCCATTGATTGCCAGACAAAGAGCCTGCCATTGAAAGATACCCTTTCAATAAAACATTGAATCCGTTCACACGTTCACATGATCGAGCATTCATTTTGTGAGGCATGGCTGATGAGCCGACCTGCCCCTTTGCAAATCCTTCACCTGCTAATTCATGTCCCGCCATGAGGCGAAGAGTATTACAGAAGTTGGAAGGCCCCGAAGAGAGCTCGGTGAGAGATGATATGACTCTAAGATCAAGTGATCTCGGGTACACCTGTCCAACGTTAGTTGCTGTTTTGGAAAGGCCAAGATGGGACGCTACTTTTTGTTCTAACAGGGCTACCTTATCGGCGTCATCTTTGAATAGTGCGAGCTGATCTAATTGAGTGCCTACGGCTCCTTTTATGCCTCGTGCAGGATAAGACTTTATCGTTGATTCGAGTACACGAAAAGCTCCGAGCAACTCTTCTCCAAACATTGCCATGCGTTTACCCATCGTAGAGGTCTGTGCAGCAACGTTATGTGTCCTGGCAGATATGTATAGGTCCTTCCATTCTTCCGATTTAAGACCGATCGCAATTAATGCTGCAGCTGCCTTGGATCGTATAATTTTCAGTGCGCGGTAGATTTGAATCTGCTCTACATTTTCAGTCAGGTCTCGACTGGTCATTCCTTTGTGGATGTGTTCACAGCCAGCAAGCTCGCAGAATTCTTCTATGCGAGCCTTCACATCATGGCGAGTAATACG
>JABSSR010000112.1 GCA_013213965.1 Verrucomicrobiales bacterium
ACCCATCAAATAAGGGTTCACATGAAATCCTTAGGTAATTCAATTCTTGGAGATCCGATCTATTCAAGAAGCGCAAAACAAAACATCCAGGCCACAAGACTAATGCTGCACGCCTGGAAACTCAGCTTTGTCCACCCTGAAACAAAAGAAGAAATGCATTTCCAAAGCGACCATCCCGTCGAATTTGATGACTGGATGAACTAGGAAAACTGCTTTGATATCATTTTAGTTAATCTTTTGCGCCCGGCCAAACCTGCCCTAAGCATAATGCGTTTCACTTCTGCCCGACTCACTTTGACCCTGGCACTAAGATTATCCCACTCCGCATTCTCTATCAGTTTGAGTGTCCTTGCCCCGATCAATGCGGGTAGGCTTGTTGCAAAACGCACCCTTGATCGATTCAGAGCCTCAATATAATCAGCAGATGATTGGAGCAAAGAACCGCATTTTTTTTGCCAGTAGTCCCTGACCTGATTCCATATCATTTCACCGTCCGAATCAGAAAAAGAACCAGGGAAGTAACAACGACCGGAAGCAATGTCTTCAGGAAAATCACGGAGAATATTCAACAGCTGAAGGCCCTTTCCGTAATCTTCACCAAGCACGGCCATTTCCTCAAATCCTAGTTCAGCAAAATCAGATCCGAAGGCATCAAAACCGATCTCAGTCCAAAAAATCCCTACCGAACCGGCAACATCATAAGTGTATTGATCGAGCTCTTCCTCCGTACTGAGGGCGGTAAATTCATTGCCTGAAAAATTACGAAGATCATCGGACTGCCCCTTAATGATAGATTTCATAACTTTACGTATCGCCAGTTGCCTCGTCTCCTTGAGAGATTGCAACCATTCCAGGCAATGCTGCCATTTCTCAAGGAGGATCTTTTCACCTTCTGATATTTCCGCCTCCAGAAACGAAGAATCTAACTGGGGAACCTCGCCTTCCCCAGAAATTGCCAAGCTCATCTCTTCCAAGAATTCCAATCTATCATTTTCCGGCAAAGCACTTGTGTCAGCAACTGTATCTGTTGCCCTTGCCAACAAGTAAGCCAAAGAGGCAGTGCCTCGCATTTCAGAGGGCAAAAAACGCAATGATAGATAAAAACTCCTCGAAACCGAAGCTATCAGCTTTTCACCAAACTCTTTTTGAAAGTCCTTCATTGGAAATTTACAGCTCCGCACTAACCTATTAGTGAGGCCATGGTAAAACACCTATACATCCACGTCCCATTCTGTCACCGAATTTGTCCATACTGTAGTTTCTATAAGCATACATTTGGCAATATTAATCAATCTGAATTAGTAGATGCGCTTCTCAATGAAATATCTATAAGAGCACAAAAGTTCGAGCTTAATAATATAGAAACTATTTATTTAGGTGGAGGCACACCGACCGCCCTGTCATCAAAAAATCTCGAAGCACTTCTTACCGGCATCAATGAAAAAATAAATCTGTCGGACCTGACCGAATGGGTAATCGAAGCTAATCCACGCACTATTAATTTAAATAAAGCCAAAATGATTAGAAAGAGCGGGGTCACTAGAGTGAGCCTTGGAATCCAATCATGGGACCCGTCCACCCTCATGACCCTTGGTCGCGACCATGACCCTGACGAGGCAGAAGAGAGCTTCGAGATCCTGCGTTCCTGTAACTTCAAAAGTCTAAACATTGATCTAATGTTCTCTGTTCCTGGTCAATCCCTCGAGACTTGGGCCAATGATCTGCATAAAACAACCAAGATGAGACCTGATCATATTTCTGCATATAACCTCAATTATGAAGAGGATACTGAATATTTTGAAAAACTTAAGAGAGGTGATTTTAGTGAAAACCCGGAACAAGATGAGGAGTTTTTTAAATTGGCAATGAAAGTCCTTAGAGGGTCCGGATTTGAACATTACGAAATATCCAATTATGCGCAGCCCGGACATCAGTCAGGACACAATAAAGCTTATTGGTCAGGAGCTGATTATCTTGGGATCGGTCCGGGAGCATTCTCAACAGTTCACGGAAAGCGTTGGAGAAATGTAGCAGACACAAACAAATATATTAAACTATTGGCACTTAAGGAAATAAATGAAATTGAAACAGAACGTGAGGCCATTGATTCTTCATCTTTCAGAACCGAACGAATCGCTTTGGAATTAAGAACGTCCAGAGGAATTTCCCTTGATGTACTAGAAGAAACGAAAACCAGAGTTCATGACCTAGAAACAGAAGGCCTAATAAGTATTCATGAAAATAGAATTAGGCTGACGGATAAGGGCAAACTGGCAGCGGACTCAGTGGCTGCTCATTTATTATAGCCAAAGATAGTTTATTAAACTTAGACTCTTTTTGATTGGAAAACGGTCCGATGCGGTTATTTATCTCATGAAGAGAAGCACAATACAAAATCCAATAAAATGAGTATGCACTTTGCGTTTGGAAATAGAGAAGACAAAGAAAATATAGAAAAAGGCTCAAATTTTGCACCAAAGTTCGGGGATGACGGCCTCATACCTGCAGTGGCCCAGGACGCTTCGACGGGCGAGATACTAATGGTTGCCTACATGAATGAAGAAGCTCTTCGCCAAACGATGCAAAAGAAGGAAGCCATTTACTATAGTCGAAGCCGTAGCACATTATGGCACAAAGGTGCTACGAGTGGCCATAGACAGGAAGTCATTGAAATGCGCACTGACTGTGATCAGGATGTTGTGTTACTCAAAGTCAAACAGATCGGACCGGGATGCTGTCATGCCGGATACGGTTCCTGCTTCTATAGAAAAGTTCCAATCGGAGATGAAACAGAAACAACAGCCCAGAACAGCATCGTCCAACTTGATCAATGCGAAGAACAAACGTATGACCCTGAACAAGTTTACTAATTCACTGATCAAATAATATGCTCGACGAATTGAAAGAGGAAATCTGGGAGGCGAACCGCAGCCTTCCTGATTCAGGACTGGTAAATCTCACCTGGGGAAATGTCAGTGGAATTGATAGGGACAAAGCAATCTTTGGAATAAAACCAAGCGGCATCGATTATAATGAATTGAAGCCGGCAGACATTGTGTTGGTGGATCTTGAAGAAAAGGTAGTTGATGGAAACATGAATCCCTCCTCTGACACTAAAACTCACCTTGAATTATATAAGGCCTGGCCAGAAATAGGAGGAATCACCCACACTCACAGCCTTGCGGCAACTTCTCTTGCCCAGCTAGGAAAGGAACTGCCCTGTTATGGAACGACACACTCTGATCATTTCTATGGAACAGTTCCTATCTGCAGAGCACTTACCGCTGAAGAAGTTGAAGAAGATTACGAAAAAAACACGGGCTTAGTCATCGCCGAACACTTCTCAAAGGAAGGCATCGATCCGGTTCAGATCCCCGGAGTCTTGCAACTCTATCATGCACCTTTCACTTGGGGAGAAAATGCTAGTAAATCTCTGGAAAATAGTATCGCCCTAGAAATGTGTGCTTCGATGGCCCTGAAATGCTGGGCAATTGATCCTTCAATCAAGCCAATACCTCAACACATTCTTGATAAACATTTCCTAAGAAAGCACGGCCCTGATTCATATTACGGGCAAGAAAAAGATTAGCGATCAAGTAAGCCCTTTAGAAGGCTGAGCGGATCCTTTTTTAAACTCTCTTTTACAGCATCAGCCAAATCACGAAGAGCTACCGTAACTCTAACCTTGGGCCTATTAAAATCACCACGAGAAACGAATGGAATGTGTATTCTTCCTTCCTTCGTGACAGGTGTAAACAATAGCTCTGCAACGGGCCCGGCAACACCCTTGCCAACAATTTCAGAAAGGGCCTTATTCGCTCGCGTAAAAGTGCTATTGGAAATCTTTTCTGAAAAGGTGAAGCTCGCATTAATCAAATGTTCGTCGTTCGCTGTATTTAGCCATGCCCCTTCATCAATCAGCAAACGGTTCCCGTTAAAGATTGCCGGTAACGGTTCAACTGCCCGCAAAACATAGTTCCTTAATCCAAGGCGGAATTTGGAGTCCTCATTAACTACTAAAATTTTCTCAATGACACTAATGTCCAGTCCTGCTTTCTCCAACTGATCAAGGGTCGAGGCAAGCTTACTTGCTATAGGCAAAGACATAATCCTTGATCCTTTTTTAACAGTAAGATCAGTGATCAGATCAGGGTTAAGGAAACCTGTCTGAGAATCGAATGGCTGGATCTTACCATCTGCCAGAAGAGTAAGACTTGCATATTCCTGTATCCTCTGAGGACCCTTCACACTGAGATTGCCGGAAAGTTCTATATATGCAGAATTATGACTCCCTAAATCCTGAGGGTCGATATCAAGATCTGAAACCGATCCCTGAACACCAGTAAATGCGATGCGGTTCTTACTTTTTATTAGCTCAATTGAAATGATACTATCTAATAAAATCAATGATCTGAGCTTCGTTGCCATCGTCATCTCAGAAACATTAAATGAATCATCAACCGCATTCTCATCTCCTGACTTCATTTTGCGTCTAGCCTTAGCCAATTCCCTACGTTTTCTCTTCTCCTCATACTCGGGATTTAGCGCTCCTCTCACATATTTAGGAGGATCAAGCATCGGATCCAAAGTATGATCCCCTTCCTCATCAATCGCGTAGGCAATATCAAGCCTATCAATGATTAGGGTATCAATGGAGAGTCTGCCAAAGAGTAAATCAATGAGTCTTACTTTGATTATGGCTTTATTAATTTTGACCCGTGTCTGACTCTCAATCGGATCGGCCCGCTCAGTGACCGGTGTCCCATTATTAGCGTTCTTGTCCCTTGGACCTAAAAGAATATCAGATAGAACAACTTTCCCGCCAAAGATTCCCGTCCTCATCTCTCCAATGTCCACTCTTAGATTTTTTTGTGCCTCGAGCTGACTAACGATTGAATTCTTCGTAATTTTTTTGGAAACAAAAATGCCAAGTAAAACAAAACATAACGCAACAACAAAAAGTAACGGAACAATCAATCTGAAGGCAATTTTACGCATAATTAAAAAAAAGAAATGAACGGGCCTGACCCTTTAATTTATACCCAAACCTACAACTAACAACAATCGTTGATAATACTTTTCAATAGACCCATATCACCTTTCCTGTCTATCAGAGGAGAATTTAGTGATGTGATTCATTAATCAAAAAAAGCACAAAAACTTAAGACTCTCTTATCCTGAATCCATTCAAGAATCAATTACTTCTATTTTTCGCTAAGATATTCTGCCGTTCATACGTTATGATATAAAAATGAAATATAATAAATTTGCAGTATTATTCTCATTACTCCTCCATGGTCTCGCGCCAGAAATTTTCGCGGACGACCCGCTACCTGAAGGAGTAATAGCCGCAATTAGAAATGAAAATATTCCCATCATCGTTGATGCGAGTGTCATCAAGTTTAATGAGGAAGGTCACGGCGAAATCAAAGTCCATACAATTTACAAGTCGGGGAAGATTACCAAACAAGAGAAAAGTGTTACTCCTCTCACTTTGAAGAAAAAAGAAGTAAGGACCAGTGTCGCTAATTGGATCCGCGGTTATGGCTTGGAAGGGAGTGACAAAATTGCACCTCTAAGATTAATTATTAATGGGAAGCCCGGAAGGTTTCTCTTTTTTCTTGATGGAGACCTACTCTATTCCACTTACAATAATCAGTTCCCTATCCGTGAAGCCAAGAGCGGTTCACTCGAAGTGGGCACTGCTTTCAATGGAAGCGGGGGACCATGGAAGCCCTTGAAAGAAGTAGTGAAATTGATCCCTAAGAGACCGTCTAAGAAAAAATAAAGAGGCAGGTTAATCAAGCGAGACCCAAGGGACCACCTTCGCTTAATTTATGTTCTCCAAATTCTTTTAGGTGATGCCCAAATCCATGAGCCAAAGACATCAAGAGCCTATTATGATTAATTCCAGGCAAATGAAGTGAGCGTCCCATCTTAAACCCAAGACCGCCACCAAGAAGTGTGAAAGGGATATTTTCAAGAGTATGATTATTACCTTTTCCAAGCTCATTGACCCACATAATGGTAGTATGATCGAGCATATTGCCATCACCACCAGGCTCGGGAGTCTCTTTAAGGCGCTTACATAGATAGGCCAACTCCCCCGCAAACCATTTGTTTATTTTAAGTAATTTGTCCTGAGCCGATTTGTCCTTATCCGGCTTGTGTGAAAGCGAGTGATGCCCGTCGTTAACGCCCAACCATCTCATGCGAGCCTGACCCACTGATCTCATGAACTGGAGCGTGGTAACACGCATCATATCATTAGCCAGTCCATTAACCATCAGGTCAATCTGCGTACGGCTAATCTTTGGCGTATTGTCATTCACGAGCTCGATGTTGGGATCAATCTCAGGCTGAGGGTGAACGGTACTGGATTCTTTCTCTGCTTCGACGAGGTCCTTTTCAACCTGACGGACCAGGTTCATGTGTTCCTCAAGCATGTCTCTGTCTTCCTTACCAAGCTTTATCGAAACGGATTTGAGGTCAGCCACAACATCATCCAGAATACTGACAAGACTTTCCCTATCCTTCATCTTCCCATACATTTTCTGCAACATCTGGTGAGGATCATCAATTGGGGCAATGGGCTTATTGGACCCGGCATATGACATGCGAGTCCATGGATCTGCCCTGTTTGGAACAGCGACGCCGAACTCAAGGGACCCAAACCTTGTCTTTGTTTCCTTACGAGATTGCAGAAAATTGGCAATTTCCTGATCAATGGAAATGCCACTCGCCCAACCGGCAGGAGTGTGTCCTCCGCCCTGTATGTTACCACGATGAAGTTTTCTGGCCGTCAATAAACAACTGATCCCCTTCATGTGATCGTCTCCGTCCCCACCGACCTGGTTATGAACGCCTTTGAGTGTCAGTAAAGAGTCCTTGTAAGGAGCCAAAGGCTCCATAATTGGCTTCAGAACAAAGTCATCTCCGCTCGCGTCAGGCCAGAACTGACCAGGCAGAGTCCCGTTAGGAGAGAACATTATAATGAGTCTCTTTTTCGAGGAACCATCGCCCCTCGCCTGAAGGCCTGGCAATCCATAAAGAAATGATAGCGCTGTGGCTGAAAGACCAAGATCCTTAAGGAAAGCTCTGCGTGATAACTCATTCATGATTCTTTTGGTTCGATTCCTTTAGTAGAAGCTAAACATAAAATCTCAACGATCAACTTTTTACAACTAAAATTCGATTTTATAAAATGCCCATGCAGAACATTTACAACATTTTCACCATAGGCCTGAATGGGCTGTTTGATCATGTACTCAAAGAGATTTTGAACGAAAACCTTCTGTGCGTTCGGGTCATTCGCAATGAATTCAGCGAGATCACGAGACCCTCGCAGAGCAATGTTCTTTCCTGATCTCGTCTCGAACTGAGTCAATGAATCCACTTTTTTGTTGTTCTCAATATCTCTCCAGCGTCCGATACCGTCATAATTCTCTAAACTGAATCCAAGGCTATTAATAATTGAATGGCAAGCCATACAATTGGAATCCTTAGTTACATGAGTAATTTTTTCACGCATGCTCAGACTAGGGTCTAACGTCTGGTGCTCAAATGCAACTGCTTGCGGTGGCGGTTTGAGTGTTCTGTCAAGCATCTGCCTAATTAGAAACACTCCACGATGAATGGGCGAACTGTTGTAAGAATACGAGAAATGACTAAGAAGATAGGGATGCGTTATGAGACCGGACCGTTCTGTCTTCTCAAAATCAACTCTCTTTAATTTATCGCCTTCAATTGACTGACCATAAAATTCAGCAAGCCCCTGATTAAGGTAAAGGTGACTCGAGAGTAGCAATTCTCGGTAATCCGAAGACTCACTCCATAAAATATCCTCGATGAACATGTTCATCGAACGGCGAAGATCCGCAATTTTATCCAGATCAAAATCTGGATAAATCTTGTTATCCTTCATCAGGTCACGTTCAGGATCCAGATCAAGCCAGTGATAAAAAAAATCAATAACCTTGGACCTTGTTCTTGGATCCTCAAGCATCCTCTCTGCCTGAGATCGGACATAATCCTGATCAGACAGCTTCCCATCCCGGGCAGCTCCAATTAATTCATCATCAGGAATTGAATCCCATAAGCCGAGAGCCATTCTTGATGCGAT
>JABSSR010000113.1 GCA_013213965.1 Verrucomicrobiales bacterium
AAAAAATATTATTCTTTTTGTTACCGATGACCAGAGCCCTGATGCGGGTTGTTATGGAAATAAAATAATTAAAATGCCCAACCTAGATATGTTAGCCTCGGACGGGACCCTCTTCAAACATGCCTTTGCCACAACTGCCAGTTGTTCTGCGTCTCGATCTGTAATTTTAACAGGACTTCACAATCATCTTAATGGTCAATTCGGACACGAGCACAATTATCATAAGTTCTCATCTTTCCACAACATTCAATCACTCCCGGTACTACTGCACAGACAAGGCTACCGCACAGCTCGCATTGGAAAATTTCATGTAGCACCAGAACCTGTTTATCACTTCGAGACAAAATTAAAAGGAAACTCTAGAAATGCCGTTCAGATGGCAAACCAGTGTAAAGACTTTATCAATTCAAAAAATGAACGGCCCTTCTTCCTCTATTTCGCAACTTCTGATCCGCACAGGGGCGGTGGAACTGATAAAGGATCACCACACAAGCCAGACCTTTTTGGAAATAGGCCCAACAAAGGATCTCATCAAGGTGTCAATGAAGTATTCTACAAACCCGAAGAAGTTGAAGTACCTGATTTTTTACCTGACACTCCAACATGCAGAGCAGAACTCGCACAATACTATCAGTCCTGCTCCAGAATCGACCAGGGGCTCGGACAACTCATCCGAATTCTCAAGGAAACAGGTAAATATGATAAAACTTTAGTGGTTTTCACTTCTGATCACGGCATCGCAATGCCGGGAGGAAAGACCACGGTTTATGAACCGGGACTGAGGGTACCTTTCGTTGTCAGAAACCCTTACATTAAAGAACGAGGATTAATTAGTGACGCGTTCATAAGTCATATTGATATCACTCCTTCGATACTGAATTTTGCCAACGCTTACGACTCGAAAACAAAAGGCCCTTTAAAGAATCTCATTAACTTTGAGGACTCAGAAAAGCGTGCACCAGAAGAAAATAGAGGGAAAAAAATAGTTAAATTCCATGGCCGTTCCTGGTTACCTTTATTAAATAAAAAAGAAACCTCAGGATGGAATCAAATCGGCGCTTCTCATACATTTCATGAAATTCAAATGTATTATCCGATGAGAGTTGTCCGTGACCGCGATTACAAGCTCATCTGGAACATCGCATACCCACTTCCATTTCCATTTGCAAGTGATCTCTGGGCAGCACCTACCTGGCAAGCACAATACAAACAGGGGCCAACGACAAAGTACGGAAAAAGGACAGTACACGAATATATCCAAAGACCAGAATTTGAACTCTTTGACATGCGTAAAGATCCAAATGAAACGAACAACTTAGCAGCCGGTGCACAGCACTATGAATTACTACAGGCTTACAAAGAAAAACTAAAAGAAATGCAAAAACAAACTAATGATCCCTGGATTATTAAATGGAAATACGAATAATTAATTTATTTACGCTGTGTGCGAATCCCATCAACCCATACTGCAGCAACAATAATTCCTCCTATAAGAACTTTCTGCACCCAGTCATCCACTCTCAACATCACACAACCATTATAGAGCAGTGTAATGATGATCGCCCCTATCATGGAACCAAAAACCGTTCCACGACCACCAGCAAGAGAAGCACCTCCAATAACAACTGCTGCGATAATATCTAACTCCAAAGCAACGGCAGTCGTTGGGTCACCATCTCCAATTTCAGCATAAGACATCACTCCTGCCAAACCGAACATCGCTCCACCAAGCGTGAAAATAAGGATGCGATTACGGATCACGTTGATGCCCGAATATCTTGCCGCCTCTTCATTCGCTCCGAGAGCATATATGCGTCGCCCGAAAACCGAAAAACGCATCAGAATAACCATCATCAAGAAAAGAAAAATATTAATCCAAACTCCGTAGGCAAACACTAACCATTTAGGATCAGGTTCCCGCATCATAAGTGTTTTGAGAAAATTATCCGGAGATCTGACAACTGTCTCATCAGCAAAACCTTCGGCAAGGCCTCTAGCAACTAGCATCATTCCTAATGTCACGATGAAGGGAGCGATACCAAGGCGGGCTGATATCATCCCGTTTAAATATCCCACTGCCGCCCCAATCATAATTGCAAACAACACAGGTAAAGGAATGATCCCGCCTATAAAAATATTCCCATCACACCAATTCACCGCGTGAGCGCATGCGACTGCCGTTAGCGCCACAACAGATCCCGCACTAAGATCAATCCCTCCACTGACTATAATCATTGTCATCGCCAAAGCACCTATACCAACGATGACCGTTTGCTTTAGGATTGTTTTTAAATTCTGTATTGATAAGAAATTTTCAACATTGTCTGGGACATAAAAAAATATCAGTAGGAACAATAACAGAAATACAAAAATTAACCCACTGATCGGTATCAATAGAGCAAAGAAACTCTTTCCATAGCCCTTAGCTAAGCTCGAATCCACTGAACTTGCGTCCTCTGTACTTGGCATTGTTATTTACTTCTCAGATGGATTCAGGAGTTCCTTGACCTCCTGAGAATCAATATTTTCCAAGTCCAGAAGCACAGCCCCAGTATCGACATCGGCCTCAAAGGATTCACCTTTAATAGACGCTACAATATTTTTGACTGCAGTATATCCCATCCTGAAAGGATCCTGTACTGCAAGGGCTGATATTTTATTTTTCCTTAGAGCGCTTAGCAAAGAATCATTAGTGTCAAATCCAACAAAAGAAATCTTTCCCGCTAGCCCAGCTTCATCAAGCGCACGCAGCATTCCCTGAGTAGTCGATTCGTTTGGCGTAAAAACACCCTGAATACTGTCACCAAACTGGTTTAATAAATTTTCTGAAGCTTTCAACGCTTCATCTATCGAGACTCCACCACGCTGATCAATTGAAACCAATTCAATATCTGGTGCCGATTCTTTTATCCCTGCAAGGAAACCTTCTTCCCTATTAGTAGTACTTGCATGATTAACGGCATGCCTGAGCATGATGATTTTTCCAGTATTTTTCATTAGTGAAGCGAGACGCTTCCCGCATTCCTTTCCAGCTCCAAAGTTATTAGTCATGACATTACTTATCACGGCTTCTCCTGCAGATTCATCAAGACCCGAATCCCATACAGCAACCTTAATTCCGGCCGCATGTGCTTCCTTCACGGGACGAACGAGAACCTTGTCATCTAGTGGGGCAAGTGCAATTCCATCAACTCGCTGAGTAATAAAGTTTTCAACGACTTTTAGTTGGCCAGCCCTATCACTTTCCTGCTGAGGCCCCTTCCATATCACTTCAACACCTAGTTCCTCCCCTGCCTTTTTAGCTCCTGCCTCTCCTGATTTCCAAAATTCATGGGTAGTACCCTTAGGAATGACTGCTATTCTTAACTGCTTATTGCCCGAATCAGTATCAGTTTTATTGCACCCAATCAAAGCAATGAAACAAAAAAGCGAAAAAGATGAGAGATATCGTGTCATTTGATTAATCCAAGCCATTTGACGGCTTGAAATCAAGCCTTCGTGAGCACAAAGTCTATGTAAATGGTAAAAGAACTTAATTTCAAACAAGAACTCGTGGGTTGTTTTGGCTTCCCTGTAGCAGAAAACCCCACCCAGGCAATGATCGAGCCAGCTTTTAATGCATTAAATCTCGACTGGCGGTACTTAACTCTTGAGGTAAGTCCAGAGAATCTTAAGAGAGCAGTAAAAGGTGCGAGGGCCTTCGGATTCAAGGGTTTCAATTGCACCATTCCTCACAAAATTGAAGTCATTCAATATCTGGATAGTCTTGGAGAATCTGCAGAATTGATGGGAGCAGTAAATTGTGTAGTCAATAAAAACGGTAAATTAATAGGTGAAAATACTGATGGAAAAGGCTTCGTTTCATCGCTGAAGCAGATCACCGATCCCAGTGAAAAATCATGTGTTATTTTTGGAGCAGGTGGAGCAGCTAGAGCAATCAGCGTAGAAATGGCTATTGCTGGATGCTCTGCAATAACAATAGTTAACAGATCAACTGAGCGCGGCGAACAACTCGTTCAATTACTAAACACGAAAGTCAAAGATTCCATAAAGAGTACATTCCATGCAGAATTCGTACACTGGGAACAATGTTATCAAATCCCATCAAGTGCAGAAGTCGTTATCAATGCAACCTCAATAGGTCTTTTCCCAGATATAAGTGCCCGTCTAAACATAGAACTAGAAACCTTAAAACCGGATATGGTAATCGCTGACGTAATACCAAATCCGCCAAAAACACAATTGGTGAATGATGCTACCGAAAGAGGTTGTAAAGTTATCGACGGCCTAGAAATGCTAGTAGCTCAGGGAGTGATTGGAATTGAATACTGGACAGGGCAAAGCCCGGACCCATCGATCATGCGTAAGGGACTTGAGGATGTGTTCGGATCATCCTAAAGAATTAATACAAATCTTATCATTTAAGATTCTTTCTTTTGATCTAAAGACTCGTCTTCTTGACTACTTTGATGGAATTTTCTCTCCTTAGCAGTCACAGAACTATTACGTTTGCGCCCCAAAATTCCATAAGCATACCAATAACCCAAACCAAAGAAAAGTAGAGCCGCAAAGGCAAGAACGAATCCCATTTGAAGGAATAGGTATAACACAATAATAGTAAAGTTAAGAGAGACCTTGAGATTGCAATAGTCGCTTTAATTTGTCAATACCACGAATTATTTGATTCAAGTACGGCTATTTATTCTTGCTTAATAATATAAATTGGTTTGTCAAAGTCTGGATCTAAATCATCAAACATCTGCAATCTGCTCATTGTAGGATAATTTTGCAACGGCACCATCTTCCATGCTTTTTCAAATCCCAATCGATAACGTGATTTGGCTGTATACTTACGATTAAATACTCCGTAATGAGCAACTCGCAAAGTCTCATAAGGATAGTAACCCGCCATCACTTCTTGCACCTCATAGTCATATAAAACAAGACAACTCCTGTAGGTCACTGCTTTGACCCTAGGAATTTCAGTTTTAATTTTGAGACGAATTTTCACATCAATTTCCTTCCAAACGATTGTCGATGGATCTACAGGTATAGCCTTCTTAACCTCAATATGCTTGGCTTCAAAAGGTTCGTCGGGGTCTAGAGCCCGGCGACCAACTGCATCATTCCCCGCATAAATCATAAAATCAGACATTACATGTTGCGCCCATTCTCTCGCTTCTGTCGGACCATAATGGATTCCATCTGTTTCCGGATAAGGGTCAACGAATTTAGTTACGTCTCGGCTATCGAACACACGACCAAAAGGACTAACGATATCATTCATTATGCTACTCATTTCATCCTGAAGCGCATAAGGAAAACGCTCAGGATGAGAAGCGGGCGGAGCAATCCAGTAACATCGCCTACCTCCTATCACTGCCGCTTTTGCCATATCTCTACATAATCCTTCGACCACAGCAATGTTATCAGATTTCTCTCGACGCTTTGAACGCAAACTCGAGTAAAGATTAATTCCGGTTTGAATTACAACGATATCGGGATTCCAATTTTCAACCAAGGACTCTACCTTTGGAACTTCTTTAATAAATTTTTGACGCCTATCTACGGTCGGAGTTTTTTCCCAAAATCCAATATTGGATGCTATCGGTTCGTAACGACTTAGCCAATAGTAAGGAGTTGCACCGCCAGCAACGTATGTATAAACCTCAAATCCTGCCTCTCTCAGCTTCATATCAAATACTTTACCAAAGGCGCCCATACTCATTGAATCTCCCAAATATAAAATACTTGTTCGCTTAGGAATTGTTTTTTCTTTTTTGATCCGAGCCTTAAAGCTTTTTTTCAGCTTCGATAAAATTCCTTTCCCTTTCGCGTCTTGCGGCGCCATGAAAAAGAAGCCAACACAAAATATTGGAATGCAAAGCCATGCTCGGCTCAAGAATCTAATAATCAAAGGGCCCATCAATTTAACCATTACGAAATTGGATGAATAATTACTGAAACATCAAAATCTTATAAAACAAATATCTTTCATCGCATCCCATAATCGCGCTGCATCCTTTTTACCTTCCCTCGCAAGGCAATCCTCGTCGCAGCTGACATACGATCAATAAATAAAACACCATTCAAATGATCTGTTTCATGTTGAATGGCTCGGGAAAGGAGACCGTCCGTCTCAATTGTGACTGTATTCCCATTCATTAGTTTAACTTTGGCCTTTAATTCATAGGGCCTAGTAATCTCACCACGTATTTCAGGGAAACTCAGACACCCTTCACTCATCACGTCTTGTTCACCACCAAATTCGAGCTCCGGATTCAGAAAGATCAGAGGCATCATATCAAGAAGATCAGCTTTCTTTCCGTCGACTCTTAAATAACTAATGCTTTCTGGATCATGGGAAACATCCACTACTGCCAATTGCATTGGAATACCTACCTGAGGAGCAGCCAATCCGATGCCTTCAGCAGACACCATTGTTTCCAGCATATCGTCTGCCAAGGCATTAATATCCTCAGAGAAATTCTTAACTAAATCACATTTTTTGCGTAATACAGGATCACCAAATATAACAATTTCACGAATCACGGCTGTGCAGAATTCTCTTGTTTATCAATTAGAATACGGGCAGGCACATCCTTAACCGGATATCCTGCCCGAGTCAAAGCATCCCATGCCGCCACAAGACTTTTAAGCGGAGCCCTCTCATCAGCCTTGAGTTCCAGTCCAAGGTCAGGATGTTCTTTCTTTAGACGTTTGAGCCTTGTCGCCAATTGATCCTGGGGTATATCTTCCGAACCAAGAATCAATTTTGAATCCGCCGTAAGAGCAAGCTCTATCCTCGATTCAGATCCAACCTTGCTGGCCAAAGAAACTGCTTCCGGGAGAGTGATACTAACAAAAGCCTTATCTTCTTTGGGGGCGGAGGTAAGTATGAAATAAATTAATAGAATCGCCAAAATATCAATTAGGGAAACTATGGGGACCATAGGTCTTGTAGAACGCTTACTAACAAAATTCATTAGCTTTAATTATTTACCTCTTATTTCTATTTCTCCGTCACCAAACCTTTAAGTTTTGAATAAAGTATTTCAGAAGGATTTTTATAGAACGCTGATATAAAATTATCGGTAAGCACTTCCATGCGAACACCCATCCGCTCTAATTTCTTAGTAAAATAACTATGCGCTATCACTGTAGGAACAGCAACAGCGAGGCCAGCTATTGTTGTATTTAAAGCTTCTGCAATACCACTGGAAATTTGCACACGAGAGCTACCAGCTCCTGTAGCATCAATGTTACTAAAAACTCCCACAAGACCCGAAACAGTTCCCAAGAGGCCGAGCAAAGGAGCGATCGTTATTACTACCTCTAAAAGAGCTATTCCACGTTCCAAAACTACAATCTCCTCCCGCGCTCTTGCTTCGGCTGTTGATGATGCTTCTATACGACTTGATGGAGCACCTTCAATAACACCTAAGCCAATGCGAGAAAGAGCTGATGAATTAGAACGCAAATAATTAGCAAGATTAGCAACATCATTTGCATTAATGTACTCCTGAGCTCCATTCATAGCTTTCTGGACACCTTTTGGCACTACGCGCCCTTCTCTCAAGGAAACCGACTTCATAAGTATAACAGCCACTGATAGAAAGGACAGCAACAGAAGACAAAACATAAAAACTCCCCCGTCCAAGAGAAACTTGTATACAGAGTTCAATGAATTAGGTAATTCAGAAATAAAGCCAGCGTGATACATATTTTTAATTAGTATATGATAATTTCATACTCAAATTCCATCCTTCCGTCCTGAGTCAATTCAATGAGGTCTTGAGGGACAGGAGGAATATCTGCACGAAGTATACCGCTGATCGAGAAATCAACCATCACAGGATCCGCATCGTTACGAAGGAGTCTAATATCAACTATATCACCTTTTCCATTAACCCAGAACCTAACCTTTAAAGAACCGAATTTAACAAAATCAGCATGCTCAGTACGCGCGCGATGCCAACTCTTCTGGACCGCCAAATCAACCTTCTTCTTATAATGGCCAAGCACCGTCTCCTCCGCATCCAATGCCGCCTGATCAAGATTACTTAATTTTCCAACACTCTTCTTCTTAGGTGAATGAACTTGAAATGCTTTCTCTTTTTCTTTCTGTATAGGGTTACGTTCATTTGGTTGGTCTGAAGAATTTAATTCTTCAGACCTTAGAGATTCCCTGCCATTTTCAGCGATTAGTTCAGATCCTTTATTATTTTGAGGTTCTTTCTCATTAGTATTATTGACATTATCTTTTTTGTTCAATTCGAATTCAATCAGAGATTTTTCTTCGACTTCCGGTTCATTAAATGAAGATTCTGAAAACAATTCATTGCGGTCGTTCTGTTCTATTTTTTCCGATTCATTATTTTCATTTCTAGTTTTACCTATTTTTTTCTCAGAAATAGAATCTGTCCTGGGTTGTTTCTCTGGCGCCCATTGCGGAAGGATCGGTAAAAATTTCACATCCTCTTTTTCTCCATCCAAATAATCCTTTTCAGCAAGGTCACCAAACGGAAGATCCTTTCCATCAATATTTGGAACATTGTCATCCCCTTCATCTGAAGACTGGGAATCGCTTGCAGCCAAAGTATTCCGATCTGATTCCAAATCTGTATTAATAGGTGCAATGGTCGACGGATCGTTCGATTCTGTCCTTATATATGTTTTTTCTTTTTCAAGATCCTCTGGATTGTCACGGATGAACATTTCGGGCAACAAAACTATTAATTCTTCTTCCTCTTCTCCTCTGACATCCATTCGTAATTCCACCGAACCTCCCATTTCCTGCTGATTAGAAGCTACTACAAAATGATAAGAAGTATCTGGTTCAGCAAAGAACACCAATGGTTCACTCTCTTCCTCTTTACGAACTGCAACTTTGACTAAAGTTTCCATCATCGCCCCTCTGTAAACTCCCACCACATTCTCAAAACCAATCGACTCCACATTTAATTCAACCATACAATTCTCTTGCGCATTCCACTTCCACCAAACCGATCCACCGATAGACGTCCCGGCATGAACTGGCTCTCCCATCTCACGAGAAGCGTATGTGAAACCAGAAAAGGAAGAAAAATTGTAACCTGAGCCTAGATCCAATGCATTATTAAAATCATCATTGCCTGGCGGAAGCGATCGTTTATAGGCAAGCATTGTTGTAATCCCAAAAGCAAAAAGCAAATGCAAAACAACAGATCCAAAGACCGCAAATCTTATTTGTTGCCTAATTATCATTAGAACCTCATTAGATAAATACCTCCATTTGAGCAGGAATTATCATATTCTTATCATTCCATACTTGCCACCTTTCATAAAACATATCAACGAAGTAAAATCCAAATCACATTGACTATTTAACGAAGTAGCTCAAATGCTCAAGCTCCAGTGCTAAATCAACAGAATTCACAATAACATTATCGGGAGTCTTTAATACGGTCGGAGAGAAATTAAGAAATGCTTGGACACCTGCCTGCACAAGATTGTTTGCAACCTCTTGCGCTGTTTCTGGAGGAACGGCCAAAATGGCAATCTTAACGTTATTTTCATTAACGAATTGTGCCATTAATGAAACCTCCATTACCGGCACATTTGCCTTCACTAACTTGACACGATTTGGATCAGCATCAAATGCCGCAGAAATCTCAAAACCCTCCTTAACAAAACCTCTATATCTTAGAAGCGCTGCACCTAGATTACCAACTCCCACTAAAATAACAGGTAATAGACTATTTGTCCCTAAGACACCTGTAATAACCTCAACCAATGCTTCAACATTATAGCCAAGCCCCCGAGTTCCAAATTGCCCAAAATGTGCCAAGTCTTTCCTTAGTTGAGTCGATTTCACTCCGGCAGCCTTTGCCAGAGCATTAGAGGAAACAGTCTTAAGGCCATTCTCTTTGAGCCTTTCCAGGCACCGCTGATAAATTGACAATCTATAAATCGATTTCCTCGGTATGTCAGTTTGTGAAGACACGTGATAATGTGATTTTTCTCAATTAAATCTTATTTTAATGACACTGCGCAAGCTCTAAAGATTAGAGGTGTGATCTGTCTACCATTCCGTTAATGCAAAAACAGAATGCTTTAATTAAGATATTATATGTTTCCTATTCTTAAGAATAGGATTCTTCAACGCGCTTAGCTACGTCTCTGTAGTCATAGTCCGCATTATAAATCTCTTTGAAACTCTCAAGAGATTTTCCCTTGTCGCCTAACTTGTTATATACCAATCCAATATTATACAAAATCTCCTTCTTCGTATTATCCATGGCAAAGAGCTCTCCATTAGCATCGTTCAGAGAACTTACAGCCAAGTCGTACATTTTCATTTCATCATAGCACCGCCCCAACATAAGCATAGAGCGGATACGGATGTGCGGATTGTTCTTTGCTTTCTGAAGATGCGGGATCGCTTCTCGATATTGTCTTGCTGTAAACAAGTGAGAACCAAGATCAAAACGAAGTTGCGGATCGGTCGGATTGCGTTCAACGCGAATCTCGGCTTCTTTGATTTGCTGTTCTATTGAAGCGTTTCGCAGTTCATCTAATTGCGCTTTCTTGTCTTCAACCCCATCTCCTCCCACTTCAATATCTGATTCCAAATTCTTAATTTTTTGAGCCCTTAAATTATCTTTAGCGTCTTCAGCTTTGCGCTGAAGGGTTTCGTCAGATTCGCTCAATGAAAAAGCATACTCATAATAAGATGCCGAATTCTCCCAATCTTCCAATCTCTCATATAAATCTGCAATCTTTTTAACAACATCGAGATTCTGCGGATCTTCTGAATATTGGGCTCCAAGATCTGCAAGCTGAGCTTCCATCTGTTCCTTAGTCGCGCCTATCCTTGCAGCAGTCTCAAGACTTTGCGCTTCATCCTGGTCCTTGAGAAGATCCTTAAAAGAACGATCTGCAAGCCCCCAACCGCCTTTGGCCATGGTCGCCTGTGCTGATGCATCTTTAGATTTTTTACGAGCTTCCCCATCAGAAGGATCTGATTCAACTATCTGTTCATAAATTAATGCAGCTTCTGTCCCATCACCTTGAGCCAAATAATGATCCCCAAGCTTATGAAGGTTTTTGGAATTCCTAGGATGGCCTTCGCGAATCGTTTCTAATCCGAAAGTAGCGACTTCAGGAATACCCAGAGCCATGAAGGCTTCGTAAAAGAGAGTATTTGCTTCAACATTATAAGGATCACTGTCTAGTTTTTTTTCTATGTCCTCAATAGCGCCAAGAGGATCCTTCTTAATTTTATTCTTAGCCTTCATCATCCCTCCCGAAAGAAGACTCTTGCCTTTCTTACCAGAAGTACGCCACCTAGCACCTTGAGCCGCCCTCAATATTTCCCGCCCCTTTAAGAAACAAGGCTCTTCCTTCAATATATTATGAAGAATACTCAAAGCATAATCATAATTCGATAACTCAATAGCACTCTGTGCCTTAAGAAAAAGTGTAACTTGTTTGGGATCGAGCTGCTCTTCGGTAATGAGCTCCTTAGGTGCATCCATATTCGATTCTAGGGGTTTGTTTTTGGAGTATAAGGAAAAAGAAAAAAATAATAGTTTGGAGCAGAATTTAGCCTCTTACTGGTAGATCATGCAAGGCATCTAATATCATTTTTACTCCTTTCCTTAAATTATCAAATTCAGCTTCTAAAATGACCCTTTAAGGAAATCCAATTTTCCTGAAAATTATAATCGTGAGAAACCATTCATCCTAAAAGATATAAAATACACTAATATTATAGATGTTTTGTGATTTTAATTAATATACCATCGGTGAAACAAAGTAAGTTAATAATGTTGGTTGCGTGAGATTTTGACTGTGGTTCAATGTCTAAATGATTAAGAAATTTAAACTATTTCTCCTTTTTCTCCTTTTACTGTTCTTAACTGCGGCAAAAAGGAAAGATTCTGGACTAATGAGTTTTCATCTGGAATCAGCTGGATCTGAATCTCAGAAAGACACCGTTAAGGTCAACATCGATGCCAAAGTCTATCAGGTATTAATTAAACCCGCTTTTAACCAAAAAGATATTGAAGGATTTTACCCGTTCCTCACAGAAAAGGGTGAAAGCTTTGGAATCTCCTTCAAACTAAAAAAGAAAGCTGCAACAAAATTACAAACTCTTTCAACTGTTGCAACAGGACGGAGACTTTTTACTGTATTTGGAACAAACCCCATGGACTTTGTTGTAATCGACGGACCCATATCACATGGATTTCTCACCTGCTGGAAAGGCTTTAACGAAAAACACATAGAAAGATTTAAAGATGCAGGACTAAAATTGATTACGCCAGAAAAAACGAGTCCAACTATAAATCCACCGCCTGCCATCGACTAATCTGAATTACTTGCAAATTGATTGGGCAAACATTTTACGCTAATTGAAATGCATTTGAAAAAGTCGATTAGAATCGCTTCATTAACTGTTTGGTTCAATTCAGTTATAGTATGTGAAGCACAATACAAACGACTAGAACTGGTCTTAGCTACTCCTAACAAAGCTATATTCGGACCGGATATTTCTCAGTTCTATATGTATACGAATCGATCCTTTGAGGGCCAGCCAAGCAAACCTTGGCAAGGTGGCAAATATGGTTATGTACGAAATCCAAAAAGAACTGCCTCAGGTATAATATATTCTAAATTTCATGAAGGAGTTGACATTAGGCCAATAGAAAGAAATTCAAGAGGGGTTCCTTTGGATGAAATCTGCTCGATTGCTTCTGGTAAAGTGATGCATACAAGCAAGTCGGCAGGAGCAAGTAATTATGGTCGCTATGTGGTGATAGAACACGATTGGGGTTATGGAAAGTTTTATAGCCTTTACGCTCACCTTTCTGACATCTCTTGCAAGGTCGGGCAATCAGTAAGGCCCGGCACGAGTATCGCTACACTTGGATATACAGGTGATGGTATTGATAAAACCCGAGCACATCTGCATCTGGAACTCAATCTGATGATCAGCCGAAACTTTGAAAGATGGTATCGCAGGCACTATGTCGCACCAAACAAACACAGTTTATATAATGGAATCAATCTTGCAGGAATTGATATTTCAAAACTTTACAAAGAACACCAAAAGAACCCCTCAATAACCTTACCGCAATTCATTAAAACAACTAAACCATATTGGAAGTTATTGGTTCCCAATCAAGGAATGCCACTAATTATGAAATCTTACCCTTGGCTAGCAAGGAACATGGCAGATGCCACTAAAAATCCATCATGGGAAATTAAAATGAGTCGGTCAGGAATTCCTCTGGAAATCAATCCTCATAATAAGAAAGTAAACTCGCCAACAATTGACTGGGTCGAATATTCAGCCACTCCTCATTCATGGAACACCAGATCTCGACTCACTGGAAGCAAAGGCAAAGCCAAGCTAACAGCTAGTGGATTGCGTTTCGTCCAACTCCTGATGGAAAAATAAATTATTTAAATACTAACTTCTCTAAGCAGCAGACGATTGAGGCGAATACAATCATAAAAATTTTGAATAAGAAAGTTTTCGTTCGGCGCATGGATCTGGCAATCAGGCAAGGCGAAGCCAAGCAACAAGGTGTCAGAACCTAAGACCTCCTTGAAGGTCTGAACGATAGGAATACTTCCGCCCTCACGTATAAGCGCCGGTTCACGGCCAAAAGCTTCCCTAAGAGCATTTTGAGCAGCTTTCCCATAAGCTGATTTCGGATCCATCAGGTAAGCTTTTCCACTGTGCCCAAACTCGCATTCTATTCTGATGCCAGGAGTAAGATGTAATTCAAGGTGCTCTTTAACAAGTTTCAGTATATTTTCAGGGTCCTGATCAGGAACCAGTCTGAATGAAAGCTTAGCAAAACTCTGGGACGGTATCACGGTCTTTGATCCTTCTCCCTGATAACCACCGCCGATACCGTTCACCTCAGCAGTGGGACGGGCCCATCTCCTTTCGGCATCAGTGAACCCTATCTCGCCAAATAATTCACTGGATCCTGTAAGCTCTAGTGTCTCAGCTTCATTAACAGGAAGTCCAGCCCAGGCATCCCTCTCCCATTCTTGGATTTCTCTTACATCATCATAGAAGCCTGCCACCTTTATCTTCCCATCAGAATCATGAAGACTTGAAATGAGTTTTGCTATAGCTGTGGATGGGTTTGCTATTGATCCTCCAAAAACCCCAGAATGTAAATCAGTTGAAGGCCCATGAAGAGTAATCTCCATACAAGCAATACCTCTCAACCCATAAGTAAAAGTACCAATTCCTGGCCCTATCATTCCTGTATCTGAAACTGCAATAACATCACAATCGAGATCCTTCCGATACTTCTCCAGAAATGGCCCCAAGTTTGGGCTGCCTATCTCTTCTTCACCCTCAACGAGTAAAATAACATTTACAGGTAACTCACCCTCTTCATTAATTATTTCACCCAAACCTAATAAGTGAGCAAGGTTCTGCCCCTTATTGTCTGTGGAACCTCTAGCATAAATTTTACCATCATCAATCCGGGGCTCAAATGGAGGCGATTCCCAAAGATCAATAGGATCTGCTGGTTGAACGTCATAATGCCCATAAATCATGATCGTTGGCAACCCTTCACGATGCTCATTCTTTCCTATTACTATCGGATGTCCTGGCGTCTCATAAATCTGAGACTCAAGGCCCTTATCGATCATTTTTTTTCTGAGCCATTCTGCACAATCCTTTACATCATTGGAATAAGCACTGTCTGTAGAAATACTGGGAAACTTTAGATATGTAATTAAATCTTCAAGGTGCTCCTCATTCATAATTATTACCGATACACTAAATTAAAATTTATTACCAATAGCCTCTTTTGGCACGTTCTGCTGCCTGCAAATTCTGATAAGCAAGGAATCCAAAAAGAATCATTCCAAATATATATCCCAGCTGCAACAAAATGATACCTGCAACAAAAGCAGTAAATGCTCCTATTTTTCCCCGAAGTACCGGCTTCTTATCATTCATTATATGCCCAAGTAATTGTCCGCCATCCAATGGCATAATGGGGAGAAAATTTAAGAACGACCAAAAAGTATTTAGATAACACATATTCTTTAAAAAAATATACAAATAAACACCTCCAGCTGATTGCCAGTTAATCGGAAAAAATCCCCTAACATATAAAAGTAAAATCCCATAACATATTAGTGCCATCAGAAATCCAAATAAGGGACCAGCAATAGTAATTATAATTTTTTGTTTCCTTGTGTAGTGACCATGCACGGACGCCATCCCGCCCATCCCATGAATAAAAACACTTGGCCTCCCTCCGTACCTTCGATAAGCGAATGCATGACCCAATTCGTGACCAAGAATCGAAATAAAAAAAACGATAACCAGTATTAATAAAAACCGTGTCTGTTCGACTGGATCTCCCCCCACACCTGCACCAAATAGAATCGGTATTACCCAAAAAGACCAATGAATAGCAATAGGAAAGCCAAATAAACGGAAACGCAAAGTTCCCGGTTGATTCGGATCTGTTCTGAAAAACATCTTCGCAAATAATTTACAGCAAAGCGAAGATAGGTTCCCTTAATCGCAATCTGGATGCAGTTGAAATTCCTTAGATAAATTCGTTAATCAGATTCTCCAGCATTTCTTGACGGCCACTCTTAAGGTCTGGTTCACCGTTAGCCAAAACATGAGCTTCTAGTTCCTCAAAGCCGACCTCACCGGATTCAATTTTTGCTCCGATCCCAGAATCATAACTCGAATACCTGTCATTAACGAAATCACTGAGGCGACCATCCTCACGAATTGCATGCGCAATTTTTAAACCACGGGCAAATGCATCCATTCCTCCAATATGAGCATGGAATAAATCAACCGGTTCAAAACTTTCCCTGCGACACTTGGCATCGAAGTTAAGTCCCCCAGTCGTAAATCCGCCCATTTCAAGAATCTCCAGCATTATTTGTGTTGTGAGGTAAATGTCAGTTGGGAACTGATCAGTATCCCAACCGATGAGCTCGTCTCCCGTATTTGCATCCACAGATCCAAGAGCGTCAGCAGAGGCGGCCACACGCATTTCATGCATCATTGTGTGCCCGGCTAGTGTTGCATGATTTGTCTCGAGGTTAAGCTTAAGATGATCAAGAAGATCATGCTCACGCAAAAAGTTAAGGCAAGCGGCCGCGTCAGAATCATATTGATGTGTAGAAGGCTCTCTTGGTTTTGGCTCAATATAAAACTGTCCCTCAAAACCAATCTTCTTTTTATGATCCACCGCCATGTGCAGTAATCTGGCTAAATGATCCAACTCACGTTTAAGATCAGTATTCCATAGCGTCGAGTAGCCCTCTCTGCCCCCCCAAAATGTATAACCTGTTCCACCTAATCTGTGAGTCACCTCCATCGCCTTTTTAACTTGTGCGGCGGCATAGGCAAAGACATCTGCATTGGGACTTGTAGCCGCACCCTGATTGTAACGGAAATGAGCAAACAGGCAGGCCGTTCCCCACAATAACTTTATCCCTGTTCGTTGCTGCTCTACAGCTAATACATCTGCTACAGCATCAAGAGCAACATTTGATTCCTCAAGAGTATTAAGTTCAGGAGCAACGTCCCGGTCATGAAAACAATAATATTCCACGCCCAATTTTTCCATGAATTCGAATGCAACTCGGGCTCTGTTTTGAGCATTCTCAACAGAATCACTTCCATCATCCCAGGGCCGTTGAGCAGTCCCTCCCCCAAAAGGATCGGCAAGTGGATTTCGCATCGCATGCCAGTAAGCAACCGAAAAACGCATATGCTCCTTCATTGCCTTGCCACCGACTTCCTCATCAGCGTTATAATGTTTAAATGCGAGAGGATTCTTTGAACTTGGACCCTCGTATTGAATTTTCTGTATTTCTGGAAATGCTTCAGATGACATTGAACCGTGATCATTCCCCGCCAAGCAATACCCGTCAAGAGGGAACAATGAGAAGTGTTAAAAAAACCAACAATAACAACCCTTTAATTTTTGAATTTTAGCTTTTAATAACTTTTTTCCATATTTCGCATTCCCCTACTAAACCAATAAGATAAAGCATATCTTCAATCTCACTTTCATCAGGTATAATTATTCCTTCTTCCTCTATTTGCTGCATGTCTTTAGGAAATTTAGAATCAGGTAAAACCCGGGAAGCAATTGCAAAACAAGCCCAAGATCGCCAAGTCCTTATTTCGGCACGCGGACCAGACATTCTCGTTGCATAGTGCTGCCAATGCCTGCGAGGATTTGCCAGAAATTGCCCCCTCTTATCAGGACGGTCCATCAAAATCCATTTAACGGAAGCATAGGGAATCGCATACTGCTGCAAATATTCTTCGTCACCCGAAAGATCAGTAGACATCGCTCGGTTCAATTGCAAAAGGGCCTGAGCTGGCAATCCCTTAATCCATTTTGTTTGCGCATATTCGAGACACATTCTGTAAAAAGACTCTCCCCTTTCTTGCCCAATGGCTCTGGAATCTTTAGCGCTAACAGGTTTCTCAATAGACGGCAACAAAGGGCAAACCTCATTTACATATGACGGCATATTTAAAATAAATCTGAATTAATATCTTTCAAGATAGCATCAGCTATTCTGAGCCAAAATAGTTCAAAACAAAAATACTGCCAGCTACTTGGCAGCGACTATGCCTCCTTGAGTAATCCCAGGAGCAGGCAAAAGACTATTACCCATTAAGTAAATATCAATTGCCCTAGCAGCGCCACGACCCTCATTTATTGCCCAGACCACTAAGGACTGGCCTCGACGACAGTCTCCGGCAGTAAATATGCCCTCAACATTTGTAGTAAATTCACCATGCTCACCAATGAAGGTTTGCCAGTTCCCTCTTGGATTTTGAGTCTCCACACCTAACATCTCTCCCAGTTTAAGCTCTGGCCCTACGAACCCAGTGGCAAGCAAAACCAAGTCAGCAGGCCATTCTTTTTCCGTACCTACGATTTCACTAAATGGAGGGCCTCCTTCAACTGGATTTGACCAGTCAACTTCAACCGTTTTAACCCCCTTAACTTTGCCATTACCATCATCAACAAATTCCTTTGCAAGGATGTGATATGCACGAGGATCATCACCGTTTTTCGCTTTATTCTCTGCATGCGAATAATCGAGCCTATAGATTCTTGGCCACTGTGGCCAAGGATTGTTTGCTGCACGCTCAACCGGAGGCTTGTCTAATAGTTCGAAATTAACGACGTCCTTACATCCATGCCGTAAGGAAGTCCCTATGCAATCTGCGCCAGTATCACCTCCACCGATAACAATGACATGCTTATCACTAGCAGATGTATAACAGCCATTTTTTAACTCAGAATCCAATAAACTCTTGGTATTACGAGTCAAGAAATCCATAGCAAATTGAATTCCTTGTAAGTCACGACCTGGGTTCTTTGCCGTGGGATCAAATGGTTTAGTGGCTCCGGTAGCTATAAGAAGAGCATCGTTATGTTTTAAGAGATCATTTGGATCAATGTATTGAATCTCACAACCGTTCTCCTCCATGACCTGTGTCATATGACCAGATTCAAAGTTTTCCTTCGTTCCAACATGAGCACAGTTTACAAATTTAACACCTGACTCCCTCATCAAAGCAATTCGCCTTTCAACAACGCCCTTATCCAACTTCATGTTTGGAATTCCATACATCAGCAATCCACCAATCCGGTCAGCGCGCTCATAAACGGTAACTTCATGACCAACCTTGTTCAGTTGGTCAGCAGCAGCCAATCCGGCCGGACCCGAACCTACGATGGCAATTTTCTTTCCGGTACGCTCTTTTGGTTGATTCGAATTAACCCAACCTTCCTCAAAGGCACGATTAATAATGGTATTCTCAATGTTTTTGATAGTTACAGGAGGATTTGTGATGCCTAACACACACGATCCTTCGCAAGGTGCGGGACAAACACGACCAGTGAATTCAGGAAAATTATTGGTTTTATGAAGGCGTTCAATTGCCTCTTTCCAGCGATTCTGATATACAAGATGATTCCATTCTGGAATAAGGTTATCTATCGGACATCCATTATTTGATTGACAAAAAGGGACCCCGCAATCCATACAACGCGCCCCCTGTGTCTGGAGATGTTTTTCCTCAGGGCTGGTATTAATTTCATCATAATCCTCCAGGCGCTCAAGTGGATCACGATAAGGCACTGCCTCACGCTCAAACTCCATAAATCCTGTTAGTTTCCCCATGATAAATTATATTAAAAAATGTAATTAAGCGACCAACTCTTTGGTAGATTGTTTCCGTTCCTGAAGAACCCTTTTGTAGTCAGTCGGCATGACCTTTACAAATTCTTGCAGTGATTTACTCCAGTTATCAAGAATCGCTTTGGCGACTGTAGAATCAGTGATTTGTGAATGCTCGGTAATTAGTTCCTTCAACTCAGCAATATCATCAGGATCTACGACTTCCTCCAACTCAACCATTTCCATATTACACTTTGGAGCAAATTCATTTTTTGGATCCCAGATGTATGCAATACCTCCTGACATGCCAGCAGCAAAGTTACGGCCAGTCGGCCCAAGAATTACAGTACGGCCTCCGGTCATGTATTCGCAGCCATGATCACCAACGCCTTCGATAACTGAATAGGCCCCACTGTTACGAACACAGAAACGCTCAGCGGCGTGTCCCCGGAAAAATGCCTTTCCCCCAGTCGCTCCGTACAAACAAACATTACCTGCAATAATGTTCTCTTCTGGAACAAACGTAGATGATTTAGATGGATAAATTGCAAGCTTACCACCTGATAAACCCTTACCGACGTAATCATTAGCATCACCTTCTAATTCAATACTAATCCCTTTGGCCAAAAAGGCACCGAGACTCTGTCCCGCTGATCCTGTAAATTTTATTTTGACTGTGTCCTCGGGGAGTAAATCTTCTCCATGCGCCTTGGCAACCTCGTTACTGAGTATTGCACCTACGGTTCGATCAGTATTAATGATAGGCAATTCGATATTGACCGGTTTACCATCTTCAAGTGCTGGCATTGCTAACTCAAGAAGTTTCATATCAAGCACCTCTTCGAGGTCATGATCTTGAGATTCCGTACAGTATGTTCCGGCATCTGGATGAGGTTTTTCTGCGGGAGTAAGTATAGTGCTTAGGTCTATCCCGTCCGCTTTCCAATGATCAATGACTTTCTGCATTTCCAGTGCATCAACTCGCCCGACCATTTCATTCATTGTGCGAAAACCTAGATCTGCCATGATTTGCCTAGCCTCTTCAGCAACCATGAATAGATAATTGACAACATACTCAGGCGATCCGTTGAATTTCTTGCGTAATTCTTTGTTCTGCGTAGCAATACCGACAGGGCAAGTATTTAAATGGCACTTGCGCATCATTATACAACCCATCGTGATTAAAGGTGCAGTAGAAAAACCCATCTCCTCAGCACCCAATAACGCCGCAATGACAACATCACGTCCGGTTTTAAGACCACCGTCAGTCTGAAGAACGACCCTGCTCCTTAAATCATTAAGCACTAGTGTTTGATGAGTCTCAGCGATACCTAACTCCCAGGGAAGACCTGCGTGCTTAATACTTGTTAGAGGAGAAGCGCCGGTTCCTCCAGTTTCTCCTGAAATCAAAATATGGTCTGCCTTTGCCTTTGTTACTCCTGATGCGATCGTACCAACGCCTACCTCAGAAACTAGCTTAACACTTACACGAGAAGCACGATTTGCATTTTTAAGGTCATGTATCAGTTGAGCCAGGTCTTCGATAGAATAAATGTCATGGTGTGGCGGCGGGCTGATGAGCCCGACACCAGGAGTACTGTGACGAATCCGCGCAATATTATCATCAACTTTTTTACCAGGAAGTTCGCCCCCTTCTCCTGGCTTTGCTCCTTGAGCAATCTTTATCTGCAATTCATCAGCATTTGTCAGATACCATATTGTCACACCAAATCGGCCCGAGGCAATCTGCTTAATAGCAGAACGTTTAGAATCGCCATTCGGAAGGGGATGAAACCGACTAGGATCCTCCCCTCCCTCGCCCGTATTGCTTTTACCTCCTAATCGATTCATGGCAATCGCCAGACCTTCATGCGCCTCAGCGGATATGGAACCAAAACTCATTGCTCCGGTACAGAACCGTTTTACTATCTCACTAGCTGGCTCAACCTTATCGATCGAAATAGCAGACCCGTTCGCATCCTTCTTAAACTCCATCAGACCACGAAGTGTGCACAATGCTTTGTTATTGCTGTTAATATGCTGAGAAAATTGTTGATACGATTCAAAATTGTTAGTCCTGGCTGCTAACTGCAAAGATGAAATCGACTCAGGGTTCCACGCGTGCTTCTCTCCGTCAGCCCGCCAGTGAAATTCCCCTGGATTCGGAAGCACTGGCGTCCTGTTTTCATCTCGGGGCGGATAACCTAAGGCATGCCTTCTAAGCATTTCCTCAGCTAATTCATCCAAGTTAAGTCCTTGAACGCGACTAGCCGTTCCAACGAAGCACAAGTCAATGACATCATCTTTAAGGCCTATCGCTTCAAAGATTTGTGCCCCTTTATATGAATGCAACGTCGAGATTCCCATCTTTGCCATCACCTTTAGCATTCCCTTCGCCACTCCCTTCAAATAAGCATTAACCAAAGACTCGTCGTCATGAAACTCTTCGGGATCCGTCAATCCCTCTCGACGAGATTTCCATAACGCCTCAAAAGCAAGATAAGGATTAATAGCATCTGCTCCGTATCCTACAAGTAAGCAGTGATGATGAACTTCCCGCGCCTCTCCAGTCTCAAGCACCAAACCAATCTGTGTTCTCAAGGCATTTCTGACCAAGTATTGATGAACTGCACCACATGCCAGCAAAGTGCTTAGTGGAACACGATCCTCAGAGATGAATCTGTCGCTCAGTATAGCCAAGCTATAACCTTCAGTAATCGCTTGCTCAGCTTCACTGCAGATCCTCCCAAGTGTTTTTCGAACACCGTCAATGCCATCAGATCTTGGAAACGTAATGTCAATTATTTTAGATTTCCACCCACGATGATCCATCTCCTTTAAAGCCTGCAACTGGTCGTTACTGAGAATGGGATGAGGCATGCGCAGTCTTTGAGCATGACCTTCAGTCGTTTCAAGGAGATTTTTCTCAGGCCCAATATAACATTCGAGAGACATTATGACTTCCTCCCGAATCGAATCAATTGCCGGATTAGTTACTTGGGCAAAAAGTTGCCGGAAATAATCATACAGCATTCTTGGCTTATCACTTAAGCATGCAAGGGCTGCGTCATTACCCATTGAGCCGAGCGGGTCACGCTTCTCATTAACCAGAGGGAGCAGCATGAATTGCATCGTCTCAGTGGTAAATCCAAATGCCTGCATCCTTTGCAGGACACTTTCATCCTGAAGCCCGGGAACATCACCTCTGGATTCAATGTCAGAAAGATTAATCCGCTGATTCTTGAGCCATTCCCCATAAGGCCTATTAGCAGCAAACTCAGACTTTATTTCTTCATCGGGTATCATTTTACCCTTTTCAAAGTCAACAAGGAACAGCTTGCCTGGTTGTAGTCGTCCCTTGGCAATAATCTTGGAAGGATCTACCGGAACTACTCCAACTTCACTGGCCATGATGACACGATTGTCTTCCGTTAAATAATAACGGCTTGGGCGGAGACCATTGCGATCAAGTACAGCTCCGATATATTTACCATCAGTGAAAACTATAGAGGCTGGACCATCCCAAGGTTCCATTATGCATGAATTATATTCATAAAAGTCACGCTTCTTTTGATCCATCTGCTTGTGCTTCTGCCATGCCTCAGGAACCATGAGGAGCACAGCTTCCTGGAGTGTCCTTCCAGACATCAAAAGAAATTCAAGAGCATTATCAAAGTTACCTGAATCAGAGCACTCTTTTTCCATTATTGGATACAGTTTCTTAAGGTCATCACCCAGCATATCGCTACTGAGCGTCCCCTCCCTTGAACTCATCGCATTAATATTGCCACGCAGGGTGTTTATTTCCCCATTATGACTCATGAAACGGAAAGGCTGTGCACGGTCCCAACTTGGAAATGTATTCGTTGAGAATCGGGAATGAATCATCGCGAGATGTGTCTCGAAGTCAGGATCCGCCAAGTCACTGAAATATTCAATGACCTGTGCAGTATTAAGCATTCCTTTATAAATCATTACCTTTGTCGACAAACTGCAAATATAAAATAGAAGCCGTTCCTCTAAATCCTTATCAAAACGCAATTGATGACTGGCGCGTTTTCTAATTATATATAATTGTCGCTCAAAATCATCGCCCCCCAAACCGTCAGAGGCTCCAATAAAAAGCTGCATTATATAAGGTTCAGCCGCACGCGCTGCTGGACCGACATTAGCTTCATCAGTCTGAACAGGAACATCACGCCAACCCAAACAAACCTGACCCTGCTCAACAATTATTGATTCCACTACTTCAATGCACCTCTTCCTCTCACTCTCTCTTTTCGGCAGAAAAACCAATCCCGCACCAAAATGTCCCCTTGGCGGCAGTTCAATTTCTAAATCTTCCCTAGCCACTTTGCGTAAATAACCCTCAGGAAGACCTACCAGTATACCTGCTCCATCACCTGTATTGGGTTCACATCCACAACCACCCCGATGCTCCATTCTTACCAACATCTCCAAAGCATCAAGCACAATTTGGTGACTTGGTTCACCTTTCATATTCGCCACAAAACCAACACCGCAACTATCCTTCTCATAAGAAGGGTCATACAGGCCATGTTTGTTGGGAAATGTCTTTAGAGACATGATTTTTTGCAATGTAGGTATGAATGTGCAAATCTGCTTCCGACTAACCGTAAGCATTCTGTTGTAGCGGGATTTTAACCTTTCCAAGATAACCTGAAAAAAGGGCGCTTAATCTAACCAGCTACTGATAAAAACCAAGTAGAAAGCAAAAGACTTAATTATTAGGGATGTAGAATACGCTAATAATTAGAGTATTAGACAATTTTCTTTATTTTTTGGCGACTTTTAAGCAAAAAACATGCCTAAATTGCTGCAGAATCGGGATAACTGCCCAAAATCTTTATAAAACTACAGTGTTCCTCAAGTTCACCGAGTGCTTGAGCAAGGTCCGGATCCTTACAATGCCCGACAATATCGACAAAGAAATAATATTCCCAATCGCGCTGTTTTGATGGCCTGCTCTCAATTTTAGACATGTTGATTTTAAATGCATTGAACGGTTGTAAAGCGTCAAACAATGAACCGGGTTTATCACGCACAGAAAACATCACAGATGTCCTATCGCTACCTGTAGGTGGACACATGTTATGACTCAATACTAAGAACCTTGTAGTATTTGTTGCACGATCTTGGATACTCTCTTCCAATAACTCCAAACCGTTCAACTCAGCCGCAAGCTTACCTCCCAACGCCGCTGCCTCTGGCTCGTTAACGACTATAGCCGCTGCACGAGTAGTGCTTGAAACTTCAATCAAATCAGCGTTAGGAAAATTTTCTTGTATCCATTCTCTGCACTGACCAAAGACTTGAGGATGGGAATATAGCTTCTTTATATCTTCGCGCGAAATCTTTGCCATTAATGCGTTTTCGATTGGTAACAATATTTGAGAGCAAATCCTCAGAGGTGAATCTGCAAACATGTCCAAAGTATGATTGACTGCACCTTCCGTTGAATTTTCAATAGGTACTACACCATAGTCTGCCTTTTTTCTTGCCACTTGATCGAATACTGCAGACAAGCTTTCCTGCGCAGAATAACTAACACTGTGCCCAAATTTACTTATAGCAGCCTGATGAGTCCATGTGCCCTGAGGTCCAAGATATGCAATTTTGAGGTCTTCTTCAAGAGACAAAGCAGCTGACATTATTTCCCTATAAATAGCACGTATCGAATCTTCAGTTAATCGCCCTTCACTTTTTTCGGCCAATCTCTTTAATAGACTCTCTTCTCGCTCCGGTGCATATATTTCAATCCCATCCTTCTTTTTGATCTCTCCGACCTGATGCACTAAATCAGCTCGCTCATTAAGAAGTTTTAGCAACTCGGTATCGAGGGCATCTATCTGTTCCCTAATGGAATCAAGAGACATATCAGTGATAAATAGATTATTCTAATTGGGACTCATTGATCCCGCAAGTCAGTAGCTAGTTATTCCTCCAAGGGGGGATTTGGATCCTCATTTTCTTTAGATCCTTCAAAAGAATCATTATCCTCTTCATCCAAATCACCGTCATCTGTTGAATTTACACCAGCTAGCGGTAACTGTTCTCCATCAACTATTTTGGCTTCGGGTTGAGGCAGTTCTACCTGCCTCAGTTCAGAAGCATTAGGCAAATCCTCAACATTTTTTATCCCAAAATGCTCCAAAAAGTTTGTTGATGTTTCATATAAGAATGGCTTCCCAGGTAAGTCAGCACGCCCCCCGATTCCGACTAAACCTTTTTCTACTAATGATTGTAAAACGCCATCAACATTCACTCCACGAACTGCTTCTATAGCCGCTTTGGAAATGGGCTGTCTGTATGCCACAATTGCTAACGTTTCCAACGCCGGAACACTTAATCGGGTCGGCTTTAAATCGGGAAACAGCTCTCGTAAATAAACCCCATATTCAATCCTGGTGAATAAACTCCAGCCGCTTGAACGCTCTTCAATTACATAAGGAGAATTTTTCTTTTCATAGAATCGGTTAAGTGCGTCGAGAACTTTTCCAATTTCCTTAGCATTGACCGAACATAATTTGTCGTCAGGCACTTCCTTCTTAGAAACTTTACGTATAATTTTTGCGATTAACTTAGTTGTAATCGGCTCCTTAGAGGCAAACAGCATTGCCTCTACAATTTGATTAAGTTTCATTTTCGGCATTACCTTTGTGAATTCAGAATGTATCTAATATCAAAAGTGCCACAACCAATAGTCTTCGGGCAGGAATAAATAAAAATTAAAGATTCAGAAATTTGGTCATCCACCATTCAACTCCGAAATCATCTTCGTGCTAAAATCACGGGCATCTTTAGAATACAGAAGAAAACTTATGCCCTTAGTGCTACGGGCTGACTTATTAAATACTAAATCATATCCTTCTTTCTTGGAATGCTTGCTAACTGCAAGCTGAATTTCTTCTAAGATTACGTTCCTCTTACGTTTAGACATTTCCATTAATTGCATTTCGCGCTTCCTTGCAAAATCAAGGACTCCGTCTCGCATAACTCGAGCTTCATCAGCAACTTGTTGAGCACGCTTTTGACTAGCCGCCCGAACCTCTCTGCTACTTACGGGATCTGCAATTTCTCGCTGCAACACTTTAAGCCCATTTATTTTTTCTTTGAGCTCATTATCACGCTCTGAAACATCCTTACGCGCAGTGTCTCGCTTTTTCTGTATCTCTTTTTCAATTTCTTTGGTTTTATGGTATTCACCAAAAACCCTGTTCATATCAACGATACCTACTTTCATTTCCTGAGAAATTGCAGGAAACGTGAACAAAGATGACAAAGCGAAAAGAATAAAATAATAGAATATTTTTTTCATATTTGCCCTAAGATTACCCCGCACACAACAGGAGTCAAAACCGAAACATACAAATGCCGCTGAATCCCAAGGCTTGGCCCTCATCAACTTAATGAGCAATCATCACACATTAGTCGAATAATTAACAATTTCAGGTTTTTATCAAACCACACAAGCAACTATCATTGACCATATGGCACTTACTAGAAAGCGAACGCTTTTCTCTGCATTACTTGCAAGCGTAATCTTAATGCTCCCTCCGGATCATTTGGCCAAAGAATCTGGAATAGAAAACGCACCGAATCGTGAGCAGATACTAAAAGCAATAGAACAGCTCAGCTCTGATGACTTTAAATTAAGGGAAAAGGCAATGGAGTCAGTATGGCAAATGGGACGTGCAGCAGAGCCTTTCCTAAGAGAAGCCATTAAGAACGGCAATGCAGAAATGCGCTATCGTGGCAGCAAAATTTTAGATGAATTTGATTTGGGTTTATACCCGGAAACGCCAAAGAACATTGTGAAACTTGTAAATCAGTTTCGAAAAGGAAACGGCGCTGAAAGAGAAATGGCCATTGTTGAACTCGCTCAAATGGGGGAAACCGAATTATTAATGAAACTTGTTAAACGTGAACGAGACCCCGGCATTCGCAAAATGGTTGCCCAAATAGTTAGTCGAAATATCTCCGAAGAAGTTCCGTCACATATAATTAAAGGAAACTATCAACAGGCGAAAAATCTTCTAGAAGTTGCGGCGCTAGATCAAACTGGCATACGCAATTATGTCGCATTCTTATTGCAAAGAAATCAGATTAAAGCCGCGATTGAAAAGCAGCGTAAACTTGTTGATAAGACCCAAGTAGATGCGGAACTACTCGCATGGATGCTAAGAGCTCAAGGAAATTTCACTGAAGCTGCGGAAGTCTTTGGAAGTCTCGGTGATAAAACCCGAGCGCGGCACACTCTGGCAGCAGGGGGTAATCTATCCGAATATGCAAAGTCCTTTGTCGATCCTAGTCGTCGAACTACTGACACTTTGGGATTCGCGGCAGCTTCTGCACGCCTCTCGGGTCAAGAAGAAGAATTTAAGAAAAAACTCAAGGCCATAGAAGACTATGCCATGGCGATGAAGGACGAGCTTGGGCGATGCTTAAATGCACTCATCATCAATGGCGAAGCTTCCCGTGCATTTAAGTTAGCCCAAAGAGCAAAGGGAGCTGAACTTTTTGATATGGAAATGTGGAGATATAATTTTGATAACGCATTCCAATCCATAGGAATTGGAACAAAAAAAGCTCCCTACGATAATTGGTTAAAAAAATACGAAACAAATTTTAAAGCTAACACAGAAGAAGCGGTAAGAAAATCACTAGATCCTGCAGGCCAATTAGCAAACGCCTGCTCCCTGACAGGACAGGATGCAGAAGCCAAACGGATCATGAAAAGATCCGGAGAATTACTCATCAAAAATAACGCGAGTCTAATTCCACTGATCAGATTGGAACGATTCATTGGCCTTAATGAACTGGCCACTCAACATGCTATCAAAGCGATGGAAATGGAGTCTAAAGAAGATGTGATTCATGCATTTTTTCAAACCAGTGCAGAATACTCATGGCTCACATTAATTTCCTGGGAATTTATAAATCTAGAGTTTCCAAAAGAAAATAGAGAAACGACTTTAGAACACATGGCACTACTTTTCGATTTTGATGATCTTAATAATGACCCGGATGATGCACGCAAATTAATTCAGGCCATGTCGGATTATGCAAAGCTCTGCCCAAGTAATGAGCGGAAAAAAGAATTCACTAGGGCGGTAAAGGATTTGGCACGTCTACATGAACTATGGGAATTAGCAGCTGAGGCAAATAATCAATGGCTTCAATTGATCGGAGAAGAAGCTGTGGGGTATCATTACATGAGATACGGAAACACACTACTTAATGCGAAAAAGCCAAAACTAGCGTTTCAACAATTCAATAAAGCCTGGCAGATCAATAAAGCCGATCCTTTGTCCCTCTACTTAAAAGGAGTAGCTCTGTCCAAAGCCGGAGAAAAAGAAAAAGGATTAGAGCTGAAGAAACAAGCTTCGATCATGTCTATCGGTGATGTGACTAAAAGACATTTCCTAGCCAATTCAATGTGGCTCCATGGGGACGATGAACTTGCAAGAAATCAGGATGAAATCATACTCCGCCTCGCCTCTCCACATGAAAGCGTTCACCCTGAAGCATTACGCCGAAAATATGCCGATCTAAAAATTCAACAGGTTCCTGCAAGCCAATGCTCTAAGGCATTAGAATTTTATCTGCTATCGAGAATGCGCGCAGTCAATGCAAACAGCGTTATCAGCCCTCGCAATGCGCTAAGTTACCTTATCAATCTTGGAGTCATGCAAGCGAAAGCCTCACTCGAAAACCGTGACGCGAGTGCTGCCATAAGCAAAATTAAAAATCTACAACAAATTAACCCCTCTGACAGCTCAATGCTTGAAGACTTGTATCAATTACTTGTAAATGCAGGGGAAACTGAAGAAGCGAATAAATTATTTGAGACAACTTACCAAGTTTCCAAAGCAACTATCATGAGGTTCCCCGATCATGGGCAGCACAATAATAACCATGCGTGGTTATTATCTCGCTGCTCTAAGAAGCTCGATGAGGCACTGAAATATGCGAATACAGCTGTCCAACTAGAGCCTGACAACGGAGCATTCCTCGACACTCTCGCCGAAGTTCACTTCCAGCGAGGTAATCGAATCAAAGCAATCGAGATCTCTGAAAAAGCAGTTAAACTATTGGACGGTGATTCACAGGTAAAACGCCAACTCGAGAGATTTAAAAATGGCAATCCTATTGATAGATGATCTGTTTAAATTCAATAGTGAAATAAAATCTGACCTTTTACAATTTACATTATAATGAAATATTTAGTTGTTTTCATTTTTCTTTTCACTTTAACAGCTTCCTCTCTCCTATCAGCACCCATGACCCATGGTTCATGGATTGTAAGTCAGGGTTGTAACTTTTGTCAGGAAAAGAATTGAACAGTCCTTTTTATCCTATAAAATAAGGGTAATTCTCCTTGATTGGAGCCTTAGATAATACTAATCATAAATTAAGATTATTATCGGTTACCGCCCCCTCAGATGCAGAAGAAACTGTAGAGGCATACTTGCCAAGAACACCTCGCGTATAACGTGGGGCTGGTTTTTCCCATGACTCGAGTCTTTTCTTCATCTCTGCAGACGTCACATCAAGATCCACTATGCTCTTATTAGCATCAATGGTAATTTGATCACCATCCTTTATCAACGCTATCGGACCCCCATTGAATGCTTCAGGAGTAATGTGTCCAACCACAAAGCCATGAGTTCCACCACTGAAACGTCCATCCGTAATTAAGGCAACATCCTCACCAAGGCCCCTCCCCATAATTGCTGAAGTAGGTCCAAGCATTTCCCTCATTCCTGGCCCGCCCTTGGGCCCTTCATATCGAATCACAATCACATCACCAGCGACAATCTTTCCAGTAAGAATAGCTTTTTGTGCCTCTTCCTCAGAATCAAAGACACGAGCCTTTCCTTTGAAGCTTTCACCTTCATGTCCGCTAATCTTTGCAACTGATCCCTCTGGCGCGATGTTTCCACGCATGATAACCAAATGACTTGTCTTCTTAACAGGCTCATCTAGTGGACTAATGATGTCTTGTCCGGCAGGATATTTGAGTTCAGATCGAGAAACATTTTGCTTAAGAGTTTTACCTGTGACCGTTAAGCAATCGCCATTTAAAAGCCCTTCATTAATGAGGATGCGCATCAGCGGTACTGTACCGCCAATATGGACAAGATTTGCCATCATGTGAGTTCCGCTTGGCTTTAAATCTGCAAGGACCGGTGTCTTTTCGCCTATACGTGTGAAATCATCAATACTGAGGGGGACATTCGCAGCATTAGCCATGGCCAATAAGTGCAACACTGCATTGGTTGAACCCCCCAAAGCTATGACCATAGTAATGGCATTTTCAAACGCCTCCTTGCACAGAATATCCGAAGGCCTGATACCTTTTTGCAATAAATAATTCACCGCAGCACCCGCATCCATTGCATCGCGCATTTTATCAGCATGAATAGCAGCCAGCGAAGAACTATTAGGCAAACTCATGCCCATCGCTTCAATGGCACTCGCCATCGTGTTAGCTGTATACATTCCCCCACAAGAACCCGCTCCAGGAATCGCACACTCCTCAATTGCCTCAAGCTGAAGAGTATTAATCTCACCAGCAGCACGTTTCCCAACGGCTTCAAATACTGACACAATGTCCACGTCCTTCCCCCTGTGATCCCCCGGCATAATAGTACCGCCATAGACAAAAACCGCTGGCCTATCCAACCGCGCAGCAGCGATGAGACAGCCGGGCATATTTTTGTCACAACCTCCAACCATCACCAACCCGTCATAGCCCTGAGCTGAAACTACAGTCTCGATTGAATCCGCTATAACCTCCCTTGATACTAATGAATACTTCATCCCCTCTGTACCCATAGAAATTCCATCAGAAACGGTGATCGTATTAAAGATTACACCTTTGCCGCCAGTCGAATTAACACCTTTTTCAGCTTCACGAGCAAGCTTATCGATGTGCATGTTACAAGGGGTAACGTTTGCCCAAGTAGAAGCTATCCCCACATGTGAACGTGTGAAATCATCTTTGCGAAAACCTACCGCATGAAGCATTGCTCGGCTCGGAGCACGATCATCACCATCAACAACTTTTGAAGAAAACTGCCGCGGCTTGTATTTAGCCCTTTTCCTTTTGGTAGCTTTCTTAGCAACTTTAGCTGCTTTTTTCTTCACGGTATTATTTTTGGGCATTTGCCGCAGATTTTGGCCTCCCTTTTGATAAGGTCAAGCGCAGATCGCTACAACAACCAAAAGAATTACTAATATCGCATATAAAGCAGGTTTTTAACCAAAAAAATTGACTCCCATTGACATTTCTTCAGCATCCACTAATTATGGCGCCTCATGTCAAAACATAAGGTTCTAGTTGCAGATCCAATTGCCGATACAGGAATTGAGGAGCTAAAAGCTGATGATTCACTTGATGTCGATGTTCGCATCGGAATTTCAGAAGAGGAACTGCTAAAGGATGCGGAAATATATGAAGCTATAATTGTCCGTTCGCAGACAAAAATCACTGCGGACGTAATTAGTAAAGCAACAAAACTCAAAATCGTCGGCAGGGCCGGCGTCGGAGTTGATAACATAGCTATACCAGCAGCCACAAAAAACGGAGTCATTGTGATGAACACTCCGGCCGGAAATACCATTTCGACTGCAGAACATGCTTTTGGCCTAATGGCATCTCTAGCGAGGAATATACCACAGGCGCATGCAACAGTCACTGGAGGCGGATGGGGCAGAAAAGATTATAAGGGAGTTGAATTAAACAAAAAGACCCTAGCCATTTTGGGAATGGGACGCATTGGAACAGAATTTGCTCGCAGAGCAATTGCTTTTGGAATGAATGTTCTAGCTTATGATCCCTACCTTTCTCCCAGCAGAGCCAGAGTATTACAAGTAGAACTCTTTCAAGATGTGGATTCCATTGTAGCAGAAGCGGATTTCATTACTTTGCACATGCCTCTAACAGATGAAACAAAACATATCATCAATGAAAAAAGATTAAAAATATGCAAACCCGGAGCAAGAATAATTAATTGCGCTCGGGGAGGTCTCATCGATGAACATGCTCTTTTAGATTCCATAGAATCCGGCGACATTGCCGGGGCAGCCTTAGATGTTTATGAAGAAAGCGAACCTCCTCCCGAAGGATATGCACTGCTAAAGTCAAAGAAAATTGTTTTTACACCACACTTGGGAGCATCAACAGTTGAGGCTCAGGAAAATGTCGGTATCGAGATCGCTAGAAATGTTCGAAACTTTTTAGTTGATGGCACCATAATCAACTCCGTTAACACGCCAAGCGTTGACAGTAAAACTGCTCAGCTTTTAGAACCTTATCTCAATTTGGCTGAATCCATGGGTAAAATGCTTTCGCAAATTTCCCCTCAAGGAACCGAATCGATCTGCATTCGATACTCTGGTAAAGTTGCAGAAATGGATACGTCCCTTGTGACACGAGCGGCATTAAAAGGTTATCTCGTAAGGGCCTGCGGTGAAGAATCGGTAAATTATATCAATGCTCCCGGAGTCGCAGAAAAGTTGGGACTTACCTTGAGTGAAACTAGGCCCTCCGATAAAAATGAATTCACAGAATTGATTGAAATTGAAACCACTAATGAAAATGAAAGCGCTTCGATTTCAGGAACTTTTTATGGAGTGACACCAAGAATTGTAACAATTAATGGCCATCGCGTAGAGGCCGATCCTGTAGGACATGTGTTGTTAGTCAGTAATACGGATATTCCTGGAGTCGTAGGTGCAATAGGTACAGTGCTAGCCAAGCACGAAGCAAACATTGCAACAATGTGCTTAAGCAGGAATCGAGTAGGCGATCGTGCACTTACAGTCTTAAACTTGGACAATCACCTTGATGAATCTGCACGTGAAGAACTATTGGCATATGAAAGCATACACAGCGCCAAACTTGTAACGCTTTAATTTACTGCGTCCATCAAAAGCGTGTACTCATTAGCTACGATTCTTATTACCTAATCGCTCAATTGTTGAAGTCAGATGAGCAATTCTAAAAGGCTTGGTGAGGATACCACAAAAGCCATGTTCAAGATAATTTTCTAATACGGTATCATCAACATACCCCGTTGTAACAATCGCTTTAACTTTTGGGTTTTTCGCACGGATTCGGGAAAGCGTTTCATCCCCCCTCATTCCACCACGAACATCTAAATCAAAGAGTAGCACATCAAAAGAGCGACCGAATTCTTCAGCCTTATCATATGCCCTAAGAGCTGCCCTTCCAGTAGATACGCAAAACACCTCATGCCCTTCTCTCGTTAATGCTTTTTCAATCACAGAACATATATGAGGCTCATCATCTAGGACAAGAACACGTAGTGCTAATTCATTGGACTTTTCGACACTGGACTGAGAATCTTTCTTCTTATGAGCAGGAAGATACAATTCAAAACAAGCTCCTTCACCTTCTCCAAAATTGGCAAAAATATATCCATCATGCGAACGACAGATTGTTGCAGCACGACTCAACCCAAAACCACGAACACTTTTATTTCTGCTAAAATAGGGATCAAATATTCGATTGATTTCGGAATCAGTCAATTCCGGTCCATTGTCTCTAAAGATCAGGTGAACATAATTGCCTAAATTTAATGGAAGTTGGCTGTCCTCATCGATGACAACGTTTGACCCGTGTATTGTAATCTTCCCATCTCCAAGACCTGAGTCACTCATAATCTCTGCTGCATTCCCAACCAAACAATTGAACATTTGCCTTATTTGTGCTTCATCTCCCATTACTGGCAATAAGCCTTCTTCAAAATTAAAAACAGGCCGGACCTTATCATAATCAAATAAGGAGAAATGAACTGCTTTCCTTATCATCTCAGGCAAATCCAATTTACTTTTCATCTTCGCTTTCCTGCCACCACGAATTGATGCAATCTCATTGATTATCTCTCGGCCACGTTCACAGGCCTGTTGAGCGCATTTGATTGTATCTAGCGATTCTTCATTGGGGGAATGAGCTGACTCAAGCAATGAAAGATTACCTCCAAGCGAAGTTAAAAGGTCACCGAACTCATCGCTAATTCCTGCGGCAAAACACGCGAGAGCCTGATCCTTCGAATCTTTGATTCGATTCCCTTCTTCACCTTCTCGCCAACTCACATCACGACATAGCATCATCACTGCATACCCGGAATCCCATGGGATCGCCGACATCATAATATCCAGATATACCATCTTGCTATCTGGTCGGCGGTAAGGAATAGCTTTTAGAGTAGTTGATCCACTCAAAACCTCACCGCTTGAAGCGTGCCCATCTTTGCCAAAAATTTGCGGAAAGATTAATGACATATATTTCCCAAGTAAGGCCTTTCCATCATAGCCAAGAACTGATTTGACCGCGCGATTCACTCCAACAACTTTGCCTCGCCTATTTTTCAGAACAAGGACAGCCTCAGGCGATTCCAAAAAAAGACTCTCGTACCGATTACGATCACGTTTTATCTTTGCAATATCCTCTAGATCAGTTCTGCGATGACGGATTCTTGCTTCCATAACTTGTAAGCGTGCAATCAATTCAACATCACCAGAATCAATAAAGAAAAAATCATCTACCCCTCCTTCAATAAGATCTACTATGTTATCGGTTCCCTCTTGCTCAACCGCAAGCATCACATATGGCTTTTCTTTCCCTAAAGAAGAAATCCATTTTAGAAAATTATTTAATCCATCTCCGTAAGGTTTAATATCAATAATGATCGAATCAAAGCATGTCCCATCAATTAAATTCCTCGCCTCGGATGTTGTTGAGCAGATAGTTACTTCAAACCCTAACTGACCTGCTGCATTAGATAAGGCACTTCCTTGATTTCCATCCCTTTGTACAATTAGCAACCGCTGCAATCTTATGTCACTGAGCAAATCTCCCCATTGAGAAATATTACCCGAATTGTCTGATCCTTGACTAATCACAATAAATTCTTCGGATAAAGTTTCGTAACTTGATAAATTTGGCTGATAGAATCAATTTGGAAGCTTTAAATTTACAAAACTTTTACGCAAATATCAAAAGTTTTTAATAGTTTGCTGATTTTTACTCTAGTTCTTCTATGTTTTGATGCTCTAATGAGCAGTATTCCGAAATAATTCATTTTTGCGCAACCGCATAACTTTTCTGATTGGATAATAAATAAATTAAGAATCTTCCATGGATAAACGCGATCTAATCGCAGATGTGCTAAAGAAGATTGCAATTCTCCTAGAACTGAAAGGTGAAAATGCATTTAAAATCCGTGCCTATAGAACAGGTAGCGAAATCGTAGAAACTTATAGCGGTGACCTCCTTAAACTTGCTCTAGAGAATGAGTTAGAAAATATTAAAGGAATTGGAACAGCCCTCGCTAAAAAAATACATGAATTGGCAACTACAGGGAAACTTGAGTATTTTGAGAACCTAAAAAGTGAGTTTCCAGAAAGCATTTTTGATCTTTTTACAATATCAAATTTAGGCCCAAAAAAAATTAAGCTCCTTTATGATCAATTAGGAATTGATTCTATCTCAAAATTAAAACAATCCTGCGAATCTGGTCACGTGGAAGGAATCCCTGGATTCGGTAATAAATCAGTCTCTAAAATTCTTGATTCAATTTCTTTCCATGAAGAAAACGCTAACACTTTCCGGTTAGGTGATGTGGCCCCTATTGCAGAGAGCATCCTAGAATTTCTTCGTTCTCATCCAGACACAGACCAAGCTTCGATTGCTGGTAGCTACAGAAGAGGTAAAGAAATATTACATGATCTTGATTTTATAGTTTCGACAAGATCACCAGAATCTATCATTCACTCTTTCATTAACATGGATACCGTAGCTGAAACGATTTCACACGGATCAACCAAGTCAAGTATCCGATTAGACAACGGTCTTCAATGCGATCTGCGCGCAGTTTCGAATGCAGAATATCCATTCACCCTTAATTATTTCACTGGCAGTAAGGCACATAATATCCAGGTACGCGCACTCGCATTAAAAAAAGGATATAAACTTAATGAGTATGGTTTGATCCCCAAAACAGATAAAAAATCTTACTCTACAATTTCAGAGTCAATACACACAGAGTCTGATCTTTACCAAGCGCTAGGATTAAAAATGATTCATCCCTGTTTACGTGAAAATTCCGGTGAACTTGAAGCAGCAGAGAATAACAAATTACCAGAACTTGTGACCCTCGAAAATTTGCGTGGAACCTTTCATAACCATACTACGGCAAGTGATGGGAAAAATACACTCGAAGAAATGGCCAGTGCAGCAAAAGATCTAGGCATGCAATACCTTGGGATCTCCGACCACTCCAAAAGTTCAGTTCAAGCCAACGGGCTCAGCGCAGAACAATTGCTATCACAGATAAAGGAAATTCAATCACTTAATGATTCATCATCTAATGATTTTAGAATCTTCTCCGGTATAGAATGTGATATACTCAAGGATGGGACTCTTGATTATGAGGACGAAATACTTTCAAAACTAGATTACTGCATTGCTTCTATTCACAGTTCTTTTTCATTACCTGAAAAAGAAATGACTTCTCGTATCATCAAGGCAATAGAAAATCCTAACGTCACAATGATAGGCCACCTGACTGGCAGACTCCTATTAATCAGAAAACCGTATGCTGTGGACGTCTCTAAAATCATTGATGCCTGTGCTTCGAACCATACTCATATCGAGATCAATGCAAATCCTCATCGACTAGATATGGACTGGAGATGGTGGAGACAAGCAAAGGATAAAGGTGTTAAATGCTCAATCAATCCTGACGCTCACAGAATAGAACACTTTCAATTTCTTCATTTTGGGATCAAGATTGCTCAAAAAGGATGGCTCGGCCCCAATGATGTCATTAACTGTCTTCCTCTCAATGAAATCGAGTCTGCTCTAATTAATTAAAAAACAAAAACCATAGATACATTGGAATTTCCTTATCTCATTTGCGCAACCTTAGTCCTGGCCTCTTACATAGTTGGCTCATTACCATTTGGATTTTGGATATCAAAATTTCTTGGCGTAGACATACGTAATCAAGGCAGTGGTAACATTGGAGCCACAAATGTGCTGCGTACTCTGGGCCGTAAAGTTGGCATAACTGTTTTGATACTAGATATATCGAAGGGATTCTTACCGGTTCTAATTGGGAGTATAATAATTTTTAATCAACTTCCGGACAGCATGCTAGACAAAGAAGAGATTGAAGGAACAATTTATGTCCTTCTGGCGATAGGAACCATTCTCGGTCACAATTATACTTTCTGGCTCGGCTTCAAGGGTGGAAAGGGCATAGCCACTTCGGCAGGTGCAATAATGCCATTCTTGCCAGAAGTTTTAATCGGATCATTATTTGTATGGATCCTGTTCTTTTTCCTTAGCAGATATGTTGCCATCGCTTCAATAGCTGCCGCATTCTCAATTCCAATCCTGACAGTTTCCCTAGACCACAACTATTTGTTTCCTGAGATTAATTCGTCCTGGCCTGTAATTAGTTTCGGCATCATTGCATCTATCATGGCGATTTGGAGGCACCGATCAAATATTCAACGCCTCATCAAAGGAGAAGAGGATCAATTCGAACGGAAAATAAAAAATAAAGCATAATGAAAACAGTTTCAATCTTTGGTGCTGGCAGCTGGGGCACCGCACTTGCAACAATGGTAGCCGAAAAGGGTCTTGACGTTACTTTATGGTGCCGTAATGCCGATCATGCCAGCCAAATAGCAGAAATTAGAGAAAATAGATCGTACCTTCCTGGTGTTAGTTTAAAAGAATCGATAACCCCAACCGCAGACTTGGAACTTGCTGCCAAATCAGAACTCTTAGTCTGTGTAATACCGTCAACAGGTTTGCGCAAATTTTCTGAAAATTTAGCACAAGCTAAACCAGCGAAAGAATCCATTATTTTATCTTGCACCAAAGGCATTGAACGTGAAACGGGGCATCGGATGAGTGAAATTATTTCCGATCATTTACCAGACAATGTGACAGCTGTGTTAAGCGGTCCTAACCACGCAGAAGAGGTAGGCAAGCGCCTCGCAACTGCGACAGTCATCGGGTGCAAGAATGAGAAAATTGCAAATTCTCTCCAATCAATCTTCTCATTACCGTGGTTCAGAACCTATACGAGTACCGATGTTGCAGGAATAGAACTGGGGGGAGCCGCAAAAAATATATATGCCATCTGTGCAGGGATTTCAGATGGATTGGGCCATGGAGATAATGCAAAATCCGCTCTTGTTACTCGAGGCTTGGCTGAAATGACACGTTTAGGAATAGCCTTAGGAGGGCAAGCAGAAACTTTTCAAGGACTATCAGGTGTTGGAGATCTTATAGTGACTTGCTACAGCGCTTACAGTAGAAACAACCGTGTCGGCAAGCTTATCGGCCAAGGTGAAAAAATTGACGATATAGTTAATTCAATGAATATGGTTGCTGAAGGTGTTCCAAATACTAAATCATTCTACGAATCAACTAAACGTAACGGCGTTGAAACACCCATAATTGACGAAGCCTATTCAGTGATTAACGGCAACAAAAATCCCGCACAGGCAATGGAAGATCTTTTAACTCGAAGCCCAAGGCCAGAAACGTATCAATAAGGCTGTATCATAAAGTAATTTTGTAATAGACTACAAAACTATTTATAACTTAATAATGAGTTTTATTTGAGCTGATGGATTTTCCAGAGCACTTGATTTGTAATTCATAATTATGACCGATTCTACTCCCGTTGATCTATCTGATCTGCAATTAATGCCAGATTGGCTCAAAGAACCATCGAAAAAGACCAATCCAAACGGTAAAAATCGCAATCAAAAAACAAGAAACCCCAACAGTTCAAACGACAAACCTTTTAAAAAGAAAAATTGGGAAAAGGGTAAGGATCGCAACAGAAAACGCACTGCAGATTCGAAAAAGAATTCTCATCAAATTCAAGCACCCAAAGGAATCAACGCGACACTTAAACCAAGTAAAGATAGCTTATTAAAAATTGCTGACCAGATTAAAAAAACGGCAAGAGCATATTCAGTATTTGAAATTGCTAGGCTGATATTAGCTAATAGGGAACGCTACAATGTATCCTTTGAATGTGATGACAGTTCTGATAAAGAACTTTTCTTCGGTCTAACTGACAACTCTATTTGGCTGAGCCGCGCTGAAGCTGAAACCAACTTAATTAGAACTAAGAAGTTTTCCGAACTTTATAAAGAAGAAAGCATCGAAGTCGATCCACCTAAAGGGAATTTCAGTGCCATCGCTATTTGTGGAATTAGCGGGACACTCATAGCTCCTCCAAATCACCACTCCTATCAAACGGCAATTGCAAAATTGCATCGGAGTAATTTTGCAAACATGCCGATTGAGAAATTCAAAAATAAGATCCGCGTAGAACACGATGAGGAAATAATCGAAAAATGGAAAAAAGAGCAAAGTATTCAAAAGCAATACACTTACAAGATATCTGTCGAAGGCAGTGATCCTTTGGTCTTGAAAAATAAAGAGGAAGCTGAAGCTCACTTTCTTGCAACCCATGCAGATGAATTTATTGAAGTTTCCAATAACGCTGTTGTACCTGGGCAAATAGATGGTAAAAAATTATCTGCTGGCCTTTTATCCCTTCTTAAAAATGCTTCTACCCATGCAAGAAAACATCCAGCGAGCCTTGTAAATCCACTATGTAAGATATTAGGTGATCAGGGGCTTAAATTTTTCAAACGCGGAAAGAAAATTTTTGCGTGTGTTTGTCGGCCAAAGCCTATTTCTCCAGATGACACGTTATCTGAGCCCATTCGCGCCATTGTAACGTTCATTCGTGAAAATAAACATGTGACTAGTAAAGGACTTATTGATGCTATAGCCCCATTCGATATTAATAATGAAGAATCTAAGGGCAAGGTAACTGCAGAAAGTCCTGCAAAAATAAATGAAAATGAGAAAGAGGACAAAAATGTTAATGCTTCATCAAAAATAGAAGCTGCCGAAAAATCAGCTACTGCTAAAACAAATTTGGGCCCCAAACAAATTCAAGTACTTAAGGATCTAAACTGGTTACTTCGAGAAGGCGCTGTGATTGCTTTTGGAGATGGAAAAATAGAGCTAGCCAAAGCAAAAATTCCTAAAATAAATAAAGAACAAACTAAAAACATTAACGAATCTTCTGAAACAAAGGGAAATAAAAAATCCAATCAGGATCTTGGAGAAACAAAATAAAAAATCTATCGTCTCATTTGTTGTCTAATGAAACCCTATCTCTTGGCAAATGTAGAACGTGCCGCAAAATTAAAAGAAGATTCAAATAAGTATGCCTCTCATCACCTTACAAAGAACCAAGTTCATGACCTTGAACTCCTCATTGCTGGAGCTTACGACCCACTGACTGGATATTTAAACAAATCTGATCATGTTTCTGTAGTGGATTCCATACATTTAACAGATGGAACATTATGGGCAAAACCAATATCACTCGCAGTCGATAAAAAATTATATAAAATCCTCAACCAAGGAGATCAGCTTGCACTTAGAGACCCAGAAGGGGTGGTCCTTGCAATTTTGTCAATCGAAGATCTCTTTGAATTTAAAGGAATATACTATTTTGGAGGGACCATCGAAGGCATTGAAATGCCCCAGCACTACGATCATCAAGAACTGCGATTATATCAGAAAGGAACGAACCTTGGAACTGATACAGTCCTGACATGCACTAATTTATTGCACAAAGTTGAAATAGAAACTTTGAAAAACCATGTCAAAGTTCATAAATCGAAAATAATAGTTCAACTATTTGCCAGTGATCCAATAGAAAGCCACTCCAGATTAAGGTGCATTAAAGCTGCACTATCTGAATTATCTAATGACCAATATGCTTTATCTATCGTTCCTGGTCATGCCCCAGCGAATGCCAAAGAATGGCTTCAATACGCAATTTTATTAAAGGGCTCTGGGTACTCTTCTCTAATCTCAGATGGTGATATGAGTTTGGTAAAGGAGCACTCTGTTATCAATTACATCACTTTGCCAAAAGGATCCCCTGAAGAAACTTTCGACGCTGTCTTGCAAGAAATTGATTCAATCAATCCTCCACCAAAGAAAAAAGGTCTAACCATTTTTCTTACAGGTTTATCAGGGTCAGGGAAATCAACCATCGCAAAGATTCTGCAAATCAAGATGCTAGGGTTAACCAAAAAACGCATCACTCTTCTTGATGGCGACATTGTAAGGAAAAATCTTTGTTCGGAACTTGGCTTTTCAAAAGAACATAGACTTATAAATTTGCAACGCATCGGATTCGTGGCAAATGAAATCAGTAAAAATGGAGGAATCGCAATCTGCGCTCCCATTGCGCCTTATGATTCTATACGTAAGGAAATACGCCAAAACATTGAAACGGATTCTGGTTTTATACTAATTCACGTAGCAACTCCTATAGAAGTTTGTGAAGCAAGAGATAGGAAAGGGCTCTATGCCAAAGCGCGATCAGGAGAGATTCAACATTTTACAGGTATATCTGATCCTTATGAAGAACCTGAAGACGCAGAATTAATTGTCCAAACAACGAACCAAACAGCTGAAGAGTCTTGTGAGTTTATACTTGACCATTTAAAAGCCTTAGGATTCTTAGAACTTGCCTAATTAAGTGGCTAGATTTTTCATGATCGCTTTCTGCGCATGTAAACGGTTCTCAGCCTGAGAAAATATTGTTTCTGCATGGGCTTCAAAAGTACTCTCACTTATCTCTTTATCTCGATAAGCCGGCAAACAATGCATAATCATGACATTTGGATCCGCCAAACTAATAATCCTGTCATTAATTTGGTAATCATTAAAAGCACCTTCCCTCTTAGCCGCTTCATCTTCCATACCCATACTAACCCAGACATCAGTATAAAGGACATTAGCCTCTGCAACAGCAGCAGATGGATCTTCCACGAAAGAAACATTAGGGCAATCTAAGCCCTCCAAATAATTCACAGGCGAACAAATTTCTGATGGGCCAGACAATACAAGTTCAAATCCTAGATGCTTAGCAGCCCAAACCCAAGAATGCGCAACATTACAATTAACATCACCCAAAAAAACCACTTTCTTACCTTCCCAACCTCCAAGGCTTTCCCTGACTGTAAGTAAATCTGCAATGATCTGGCATGGGTGCTCTTGGTCAGTAAGAGCATTAATTGTCGGAATACCTGATAATTCAGCAAATTGTTCAACTTCAACCTGCGAGTCATTTCTAATGATCGCTCCATGAAGCATTCTACCCATTACTCGTGCGGTATCTTTGATAGGTTCACCTCTACCAAGCTGTAAATCTCTTGGAGACAAAAACATAGCTGAACCTCCAAGTTCCCTTATCCCAACCTCGAAACTGATTCGTGTTCGAGTAGAAGCTTTACTGAAAATAATACCCCAACATTGATTCAATAAGGGCCTACTAGAATAATCTCTAATGTGCCTTGCCTCTTTTAATAAGATCGAAGATTCAACAATTTCTTCAATTTCTGCTCGGCTGCACTCCTCGATAGAAAGAAAGTTTTTCATGTATTTATCCTCTCAAAAACAGTTCTCATAATTTCCAATGCTTCCATTATCTCGTTTTCCTTCACAATGAGGGGAGGAAGCCACCTAATAACATCTGACCCAGCAGGAACAGTCAGTAAACCTGAATCGGCTAATAACTCAACAAGGAAAAGAGCTGGAGTTTTATTCGTTTTTTGAAAATCTCTTATTTCATTGATCGCTTTAGAATTAACTTGGAATCCAAGCATAAGACCAAGACCACGTAATTCAGTTATAAAAGGTATTGGTCGCGATTGCAGCTCTCGATTAATTAGCTCACCTAGATTAATCACATTATCACAAATATTCTCATCAATGATTTTTCTGACTACCGTTGATGCAACTGAACTGGCCAATGGAGCTCCCCCAAAAGTTGACCCATGAGTTCCAGGTCCTAATAAATCACAAAGCGATAGGTCATTGATGCTTTTGTCCCTTATCCAAATCGCTCCTATAGGAAATCCCCCACCCAATCCCTTTGCCCATGAAATTGCATCAGGTTTGATTTCCTGAGCATTCGGTATCACTCGCCATCCGCACAAATCACCACAGCGGCCAATTCCGCATTGAACTTCATCAAAAAACAATAATATATTTCTCTTTTGACAAATCTCTTGCACCGCAGATAAAAATTCTGATGAAGCGACATTGATACCTCCTTCCCCCTGAACAGGTTCCATGAGAATTGCGACAGTCTTATCACTAACGCCATTAATTAGTTCCGTTACATCATTAAACGGCAAGTATTTGAAACCTTCCATCAACGGACCGAAACCGGACCTGATCTTTTCTTGACCAGTAGCTGCCATGCCGCCAGTGGTGCGTCCATGGAAAGAACCATTAAAACTCAATATCTCATGTCTCGGTTCTCCAATAGAAGATGGGGAAACTTCTCCAAACTTTCGGGCAAGTTTAATGAGCCCTTCGTTTGCTTCGGTCCCACTATTACAGAAAAAACACTTCCCGTTAATCCCCACAACCTCCTCTGTAAGTAGACGGGCTAATTCAGCCTGCCCTCTGTGCTGATAAAGATTAGAACAATGAACCAGTTCAGCTGCTTGATTACATATTACTTTAACTAAATCCGGATGCGAATGACCTAAAGAATTAACGGCAACTCCTCCGCTAAAATCTAAAAACCTGCTTCCGTTCTCATCCCAAAGGAAAACCCCTTCTCCTCTTTGTGGAAAAATATTAAACCTCCCATACGTAGGTGCAACATATTGACTATAGAGATCAACTGTTGATTTCTGTTCTTCTTGACTCATGGAACTATCTCTGTACCGACTCCTGTATTTGTAAAGATCTCCAACAATAATGAATGGGGTATTCTACCATCTATTAAATGAACTTTTCCCACTCCTGAACTTATAGCATCAACCGCAGAACGTAATTTGGGAAGCATTCCCCCGCTAATTACTCCTTCATCTGCAAGAGGCTCTACCTCTGAGCAACAAATGGAATGAATTAAACTTCCATCATCATCTGGATCTCTCATGACTCCCAAAACATCACTAATATATACAAGCTTAGCTACATGCATGGCTCCAGCTAAAGCACTAGCAGCAAGATCCGCGTTCGTGTTCAGAGTGTGCCCGGATGAGGATTCTTTTGATAAAGGTGAAACCACTGGGATAGTCTCTTTGATAATTAATTCTTGTAACCCCTCTACACTGCAGTCTTTAACGCTACCCACAAAACCGAGGTCCACTTCCTCGCTATTCTCATTAATTCCTAACATCCTGTCAGATGAAAAAACTTCGGTCCCTGAAATGCCGGCAGCTTTACCACCATGTGATTTCACTAATCTCACGAGATTAGAGTTCACTTTTGTTCCAAGGATATCCTCAACAATCTGTATCGAATTTTGATCTGTAAACCTTTGCCCCGAAATAAATTTAGACTCAATCCCTGCACTTTCCATTGCTTCAGAAATTGCCTTACCTCCTCCATGAACAATGATTGGATTAATGCCCACAGCTTCGAGCAAAACCACATCTCTTAGTAAGGCGTCAAGTAAATCAGGGTTCTCCATTGCAGATCCACCCAATTTAATCAGGAAGCACTTTCCCCTGAACCCCTGGATATAAGGCAATGCCTCGATAAGCGTTGCAGCTTTATCAATATGCTCCCTTAATGATTCTGAATGATCGGACATCTTATGCTCTAAAAAAGAAAATCCCACGCCACCCTTAGGCGCAGGAACCTATACAGTCTACTATAGTAACGGGCAGAATCAACGCCCCTGAATCTTTAGAGCATATTCAAGCCTATTATATGCAACATATTCTTCTGACAAATCAGAGGTAAATACTCTGTGATATCCTTTTCCGATATTAAGATCAATACGTAATGTGAATTCTTTTTTTGCTACTTGAGCCTTTAATTTGCCTATTGGAGTCGGAGCCACTATGCCATTAACCGCTGCTGCCAATGGACCAAAATAAATATCCACCTTATTTTCATCTACTCTCGCCCCAGAATATCCCACAGCATCAATGACTCTTCCCCAGTTCGGGTCTGATCCATTCCATGAGCACTTTACTAGAGAAGATTTAGCAACAGCTCGCGCTACTTTTTTAGCATCCAAGTCTGAAGAAGCGCCTTCAACCTCTATCCTTATGAATTTACTTGCTCCTTCTCCATCACGCACGAGTTGTTTTGAAAGGTCTAACATTACATTCTTAAGAGCCTCACTAAAATGCTTTAAGTCTTTGGATCCTTTCCTAGGACGACGATTTTTAGCAGTTCCATTGGCTAGAACAAGTACAGTGTCATTGGTACTCATATCACCATCAATACTGATGCAATTAAATGTTTCATTGACTACTCGCTTAGTCATTTCACGCAGATCAACTTCTGATATCGCAGCGTCAGTCACAAAAAAAGCAAGCATAGTCGCCATGTTAGGCGCAATCATTCCAGAACCCTTAGCTGTGCCAGTAATGGTAATTTCTTTACCACCAATTAAAGTCTTAACAGCACATACTTTATTTACTTTATCACTGGTCATTATAGATCTAGAAAAATCCCCCCATCCGGAGATCCTTAATTTTTCTACAATCTTAGGAGTAGCTGCCTGCACTTTTGCTACAGGTAACGGATACCCAATAATTCCAGTTGAACAAACAAATACCTGACGAGGTTCTAATCCAAGTGAAGATGCTGCGAATTGAGCCATTAATTTAGCATCATTTAATCCTTGTCTGCCATTACATGCATTTGCATTGCCGCTATTTACAATTACGGCCCGAATGTCACCACAGCTCAAATGACGCTTTGATAACCTAACTGGCGCGGCCTTGATACGATTCGTTGTGAAGGTCGCAGCCGAAACCGCTGGAAAATCAGAAATGACTATGCCGAGGTCCTTGGCACCACTATCCTTAATACCGCTGGATATACCGGCAGCTCGAAAACCAATGGGTAGCTTTGCCGCACGTAGTTTTGTTATTCTTTCTGCCATAATTGAATTTCGTTAATCAAATTCAACTTATTGCTATCAAACAAGCCCCGTGGACTGATCAATACCACACATTAAGTTAAAGCTTTGTATTGCCTGGCCTGATGCCCCTTTAATTAGATTATCCTCGACACTCATAAAAACAAAACGATCACTGCGTTGGTCATATGACCAACTAATATCTATAAAGTTTGTATGAATAACATTTTTTGTATCAGGAGGAGTGTCTTCACCCAAAAGCCTTACAAAAGGCGCCGCCGAATATGTATTCTCCAGAGCCTCTTTGACCTCTTCATTACGAGCACCATTCTTGGAAGAAGCATAAATAATTGAACATATCCCAGTCGTTACAGGAACAAGGACAGGAGTAAATGATATGGTTACATTATTATCAGCAGCAATCGACAGTTCCTGTTCTATTTCACTTAAATGGCGATGCTTGGGGACTGAATAAGCGCGAATACTTTCATTGCACTCAGCAAAGAGCAACGCAGTATCAGCTTTCTTACCTGCTCCGCTAGTTCCACTCATACTGACAACTTGTATGGAGGAATCATCAATAAGATCTTCCTTAAGAATTGGAATTAAAGGTAATATGATACTCGTTGGATAACAGCCAGGCGAAGCCACTAACTTTGATTCCGCAATTTCTTTAGGCCTAATTTCGGGTAATCCATAAACAGCATTTGGAAGTCGGTCAGGATCCGGGTGCGCTTCACCATAAAAGTCTGCATAAATCTCAGGATCTGAGATCCGAAAATCCGCGCTTAAATCTATCACCTTTAATCCTGAATCAACCAAGGGGCCCGCATACTCAGCTGCAACACCATGAGGAAGAGCCAAAAAAATCACTTCAGCCCCACTCCCAATGATGAGATCAATTGTAGGATCTATAAATTCGAGTGCATCGGCTCGCTCCACAGCTCTGAACCTAGGGAAAACTTCTGAAAGCTTACGCCCAGACTCAGCGCGCGAAGTTACACAAACCAGCTCCGCTAATTCATGGCTCAACAAAATACGGATCAATTCGGCACCAGAATATCCACTAGCACCTACTACGGCCACCTTCGTTGAATCTACATTAGACATTCCTTTAATCCTCGCTTTCAGCCTCAATCAACGCAACTCACTTTTCACATGCTCTTAATACCTTCCTTTATTGGTTTTCTCTTGCTTAGATCAGACATGTGGTCAAATGTCAGCCGAGAAACCTTAAAAAAGGCAGTAATCCCTAATTAGGATAATCTCGGGCCATGGCGCAGTTTGGTAGCGCGCTTCACTGGGGGTGAAGAGGTCGTGGGTTCAAATCCCGCTGGCCCGACCATTCACACAATAAATTCTATCAATCAGCAGCAAAAAAACTCATCTCATGGCATGAGGTCCGGACGATTCTCTAATGTCCTTTCAAGAGCAATCTTGCGCTTCCATTCTTTGATCTTTTCATGGTGACCGGAAAGAAGAACCTCAGGAACTTTCATTCCTTCAAAATCTGCCGGTCTCGTATAGCAGGGCGCCTCAAGGATCCC
>JABSSR010000114.1 GCA_013213965.1 Verrucomicrobiales bacterium
CAGCATCAGTTCGAAGGAGTTTACTGGGAAAGGCATGAGAACTGGGAATATACCTCAGCTGCTTTGGATGGTAGTTCCTATTACAAGTTACCAAAGATTTTACAGTGGTTCACTGGAAACATCGGATTTCATCATCTGCACCACCTTAGCACCAAGATTCCTAATTATTACTTGGAGGCTTGCCATAATTCCCATCCGGCATTTACCAAAGTCAAGGAACTGACATTACTTGGAAGTCTCAAGTGTATGAATGTTCGTTTATGGGATGAATCTGAAAAGGCCTTAATTGGTTGGCGTCGATTACGCGAGATCCGAAGTGAAAGAGAGGCTGCTTTAGCGGTGGGTTGATTTAATTAATTATATTGTTTCCCTTTTCTTGAATGATCACAAAGGGTGAGACTACTAAAGCAATGAAAGTGGAATTAGCCTCTTTCCAATACTTTGCGTGAGCTTGACCAGGTTTCAAGGCATCTCCTTTTTTGAGCCATTCCTCAACTTTTTTCTTATCATCTTGGGCAAATGCATTACCAACACTTTTGATGCATAGTGAATTATCTATATAGATAAGAGAGTCATTGAGAAAATGAGGTTCAAGGTATTCCCAAGTCACTTCGCCTACATATTTCTCTAATTTTTGTGAGCTATTTGGTATTTGATTTTGGAGCATGCCATAATTCATGGAATCCGGATCTATTGACTTTGAATTCATCTAATAAAATCGTCTCATCAGATTAGAATAATTGCAATTATCTGTTAACTACTTGCACTCATTAAAAAGAAGCGTTTCCATGTACGATGACGTATTATTGGGTTGGTCATTTACGAGTCATCAGCTTTTTTGGTGCAGGAATTATATTATTGAATTTTTCTGCAGCTGACATTGTGATTCCAGATACTGATGATCCGGGTTTGGGCCTCCCTCCTATTGTTATCCCCGAAGATTCAAAATTAACAAAATCAATCGCCAAACTGGGTAAGAAATTATTTTTTGATAAATTGCTTTCACGAGATGGAACTATATCATGCGCTACTTGTCATGTGCCTGAGCAGGGATTTACACAGAATGATAAACCGAAATCAGTTGGTATTGATGGGAAGATCGGTAGAAGAAATACTCCAACATTATTAAATGTAGCTTTTGCTGATTCCTTATTTGTCGATGGTCGTGCTTCGAGTTTAGAAGATCAGGCCTGGCAGCCAATTCTTGCGGAAGATGAAATGGGAAACTCATCGGTTTCTGAAGTTTTAGATAAGATAAGTAGTGATAAAAAATATCAAAGTATGTTTAAAGAATCCTTTGGTGAAAAATCTGTGCGTAAAGATACTGTAGCAATAGCACTATCTGCCTATCAACGCGTTCTAGTTTCTGGTGAGTCCTCTTATGACAGATGGTATTATGAGAGCGAAGGAGATGCGATGGGAGCATCTGCCCAGCGTGGTTACCAACTTTTCGCTGGGCAGGCTCAGTGTTGGCATTGTCATCAGATAGCTGGTCCAGGAGTACTTTTCAGTGACAACTTGTTTCACAATACAGGAGTGAGTTTTCGTAGTCATAAGTTGGGTGCATCTGAAGATCTTGGAAGATATGAGATTACCAAGATTGATTATGATAAAAGGACATTTAAGACTCCAACGTTGAGGAATGTAGCGTTGACGGCACCTTATATGCATGACGGATCTTTATCCACGCTTGAAGAAGTGGTGAGATTTTATAACGATGGAGGCTCTGATGATCCGTTACTTTCTCCAATCATCGGATCTCTTAATCTTTCTAAAAATGACATCAAAGATATTGTGCAATTTTTGCATGCATTGAATGGAAATTTACCGTTGAAGGATTGATTAATGTTTCAAAATTTAAATTGGTCCATTCCTTTTGTTATCGGTTTTTTATCGGCCGTCATTATTTGGATTGGCTTAGGAGCAATTAGATTTTGGATAGATATTAGAAAAACTAAGAAGGCAATACTAGATAATGATTTAATTGCTGAGGATGATGAACCACTGCGTTCTGCAATGAACTTAATTACTAATTCTCAGAATTCTCTAAGAATGACCAAGCAAATGAATCCAGATTGGCTCTCACCTCTTTTAAAGGAAATTCCTATTTTGGTTGGGGGTATTGCTAAGCTTTATTATCCTGAAAATCCGGATCCGATCAAAGCTCCTAAAATAGGAGAATTTACAAGAGCAGTGGAATTGGCGGCAACAGACATTGCGGATTTTTTGCAGAACCGGCGCATCGGTCGCCTAGTTGACTTTAGTGCTGGAAGAGCATTTCGAGGTTATGAGCGAGGAAAAAAAATGGCAGACAATCCTTTTCTCCGAATTTGTTCTCCGATTTACAGAACAGTACGTCCTGTAGTTCAAGCTTTAAGATATAATTCACCACTGACTTGGGTCGGATTGGCAACGTCTAATGCTGCGGCAAGGGTACTTCAACCTTCCCTCATCGGAATTATTGGGAAGCGTGCCATACAACTCTACAGTGGAGCATTGGATCGGAATGATGGA
>JABSSR010000115.1 GCA_013213965.1 Verrucomicrobiales bacterium
CATCGATGATGATCTTAAAGATGTGATCGAGTCTGAATGTCTAAAATGGCTAAAAGAGAACAAAAAGAAAGTGACTCTGGAGTGGGCAGAGGATGCCGGATTTCATGTCCTAAACGGGAAAGGGAAGGACTGGGCTCCGAGAGTCTACGTGCAGATGTTCACTGAACTTTTCCAGAGAGGGATTACTCGTTGCCTCGTCGGGACCAGGGGCCTGCTCGGTGAGGGATGGGACGCGAACAAGATTAACGTACTCATTGACTTAACTTCTGTTACCACATCAATGTCGGTCAACCAGCTCCGCGGACGCTCTTTCCGGCTCGATTCTGATGAACCTCACAAAATTGCAAATAATTGGGACGTTGTTTGTATTGCTCCGGAATTCACCAAAGGGATGGACGATTACAAGCGATTCAAGGATAAACACAAGAGGCTTTACGGGGTCACTGATGATGGGGCCATCGAGAAAGGTGTTGGTCATGTGCACGCGTCCTTCATGGGAATGCGCATCGATGATGTTGAGGAGAGCATGGTGAACCTGAACCGAGACATGCTTGATAGGGTCGGTCTACGTTCTCAATTCTATGATCTCTGGAAGATTGGAAAGCCCTATCACCCTGAACCAATTAAGGCCGTTGAGATTAAAGCTTCTAGTAAGGGCAAGGCCAGGGGAGGGTTCCCTCCCGGAAGGATGGGCGATCCGGAATGGACCGAGACTACTCTGACTGAGGGCATCGCCAAGGCCATCATTCGAGCTCTATTTGAAGCTGAACTAATTGATGCATCGAGCTGGCATGAGATTTTTCAGAAACTTCATGTCAGTGAAAGGAACGGTGGCTACATTAGGGTCTTTCTGGAGAAGGCCGATGAGAAGGCGTCGGCTATCCTCTCTGAGTCTCTGGCTCAGGTCTTTGGTCCGATCGAAGATGCGCGTTACCTTATCGAGAGAGGAGTCGACTTCGAGTATGAAGAGAGCCGATTTCAGGGAACTTGGGTCGAGCACAGATTACCCAATTTTCTTTCCGGTTTTATTATCCTCAAGACCATGAAGACGAAGAGACGTTTCGAAGTCGTCAGGGTCCACGCAGTTCCAAAGATACTCGCCACGAAAAAAGAAACCGCACTCATTTTTGAAAAGTACTGGAATAAGCTGGTCAGTCCCGGGAAAGTCCTTTACCGGCAAAATAGTCAGACTCAGGTACTGATGGATAAAGCGACCGAAGATGGCCTGATTATTAATGATGCGGTACATGAAAAAGAGGTATTTATGTGATTTGGTAATTTCGTTATCATTTAATTTCAGAATAAATAACCTATTATTAATTGAAGCGGGTAAGGGTAAATCTACGCTGACTGACATCCACATTTAATCAAAGTCCGCCCATTTGCCCGATTTTAGGGATTCTTTGGTGATTACACGTTTTCCCTCAAGTCGCATCCATTATATAGTTCTACCATGAAAACTAGATTGCATACACTTGAGAGACGTTCGTTCATACGCACAGCAGGTGCTGCAACCCTCGCTACTATTGGTAGCCCTTCGGCGTACACGGCGATTGCCGCCGCTAAAAGCCAAAAGCCAGAATCACTGGTAAAAATCCTGTACCAGAAACTTGATGAAAGGCAACGCAAAGTAGTCTGCTTCCCGTGGAACCATATCGACAAGCGGCGCGGTCTATTACGCACTAGGATCGAGAACAATTGGCGTATCACCAAGCCCATCATCGCCAGTGGATTCTTTTCCAAGGATCAGCAGGAACTCATCCGGGCGATCTTTGAAGGCATGACAAACCCGGAATGGCACACGCGCTTTGACAAGCAACTTAAGGACGATGTTGGCGGTTTTGGAAAAAAACAATCAATCGCAGTTTTTGGTGAACCGGGATCCGGTAATTTCGAGTTCGTTCTTACAAGCCGCCACATGACCCTCCGCTGTGACGGCGACAGTGCGGGGCACGTTGCCTTCGGTGGGCCCATTTTCTACGCCCATGAAGGAGAACGCTTTTACGAAAGGCCAGACCATAAAAATAACGTTTTCTGGCCACAGGCAGTTGAGGCTAACAAACTCTACCGTACCCTCGACCCCAGGCATCAGAAACTGGCACTCGTCACCGAAGGTATGCCTTCCGAGGAATTAATAGGATTCAAAGGCGTCAAGGGGCCATTCCATGGTTGCCCGGTCAGTGAACTTGCTGGTAATCAGAAGGCAGAGTTGCAGCGCATTTTAAAAATGCTACTAGAACCTTTCCGGCAGTCTGACCGGAAAGAGGCACTCAAGTGCCTTGCTACTCAAGGTGGTCTCGACAAATGCCACTTGGCTTTCTACAAAGAAGGCGACCTGGGTAATGACGGCATCTACGACAACTGGCGGTTGGAGGGGCCTTCATTTGTCTGGTATTTCCGCGGTCGTCCACACGTTCACGTCTGGGTGAATGTCGCCGACAATCCTTCGGTGAAACTCAACTCTCACCAAGATTCAATAGGAGTCTAGATGGAAAATGCTAAAGAAACCCAAATTTTCCGGAAAGGAAAAAGTTGGTATTCTATTATTCAACTCCCTAAACGCAGAATAAATCTCTAACAAATTTTTAATTGAAGCATTTTACTCCGAACCTTTTCCTGATTCTGACCCTGATTGGCTTGGCGGCATCGAATGCTGCCGAGGTCCCCTCAGATATGCTATTTGCGCATAAGATCATGCCTATGTTCAAGGCCAAGTGCTTAGCATGTCATGGGGAAGATTCTAAGAAGATCAAGGGTGGTTTCGATATGAGAACCTACGCGGGTCTTCTCAAGGGCGGTGAAAGTGAGCAGCCCTCGATCGTACCGGGTAAGCCATTGCAGAGTCCGTTATATATAGCCGTGAAGCGTGAGCACGAGGATCAGTGGGAGCCGATGCCACCAAAAGAAAATGATAAACTCAGCACTGAACAGACTCTTTACATACGAGAGTGGATTGAGGGTGGTGCCTCATGGCCGGGCCCGGACCGTGTAGTTGAGTTATTGAAAGAAAAAGATCCATGGTCTGTCGAGGGTGGTATCAGAGTCAAGACCAGTGGAGGTCTGTCCGAGACCTGGAATAACCGCAAATATGAAGAATCAAAACTGTGGGCCTACCAACCGGTAATGAAGCCCAATCTAAAGACCGGAAGTCACCCAGTCGACGCTCTTATCGGGGCCCGTTTTCCTGAGGGGTTAGTTCCGGCACCACTTTCTGAATCGTTAACACTGATCCGGCGCGTTACATTTAATCTTACCGGATTGTCACCGAAGCCGCAAGAAGTACAGGCTTTTAAAATGGCTTGGAAGGAAGACAGGAACAAGGCATGGGAGGAGTTAATTGATCGTTTACTCATCTCCCCACGTTACGGCGAACAGATGGCAAGGCACTGGCTTGACATTGTGCGTTATGCGGATTCTGCAGGATTCTCCAACGACTATCCACGTCCTCACGCATGGCGTTATCGCGACTATGTGGTGCGTTCATTTAATAATGACAAGCCTTATGATCAGTTCGTGCGTGAGCAGATTGCCGGCGATGAAATCAAACCCAAGGATCCAGATCATCTCATCGCCACTGGATTTCTGAGGATGGGTCCTTGGGAACATACTTCCATGAGTGTCAAGGCAGTGACTCGGCAGCAGTATTTGGATGATGTGGTCAATTCTGTGGGGGTAACTTTTCTTGCCAATGAACTGCGTTGCGCCAAGTGTCATGATCACAAGTTTGATCCGATACCGACCCGGGACTATTACCGGATGCAGGCGATCTTTGCTCCGGTCACGTTTTCCGAACGTAAACTTCCTTGGCAGAATTTTGAGAATAAAAAAGGGATCAAACAGGATCATGAACGTTATCAGCGGTTAATAAAGGAGAAGGGAATCCGTAGTATCACCTCATTGCCTGAGGCTGACCGGCCAGTCAGTCAGTTTGATAAGGAATCCGAGAAGGCAGGTCATTCGAAGATTAATAATAAGCGTCGGCAGCAACTCAATTATCAGCTCAAGCGCGCTAAACCATCTGTTTTCTCGGTTCTTAATGGTGCTCCTGATAAGATCCATATCCTGAAGGGAGGATCCATTGAATCACCCCAAGAAGAAGTGAGTCCCGGAGTCTTGAGCTTATTTAAGGGTTCAGAGGAATCTGCTTCATTGACTGACAATAAATTTGGCCGACGCAAAGAGTTGGCAAAATGGATTACCAGCAAAGATAATCCACTCACTGCCCGTGTGATCGTGAACCGGATCTGGCAATGGCACTTCGGTCAGGCACTGGCCGGTAATCCTAATAATTTTGGCGGGACAGGCAAGCCACCCACGCATCCGGAACTGCTCGACTGGCTCGCTGCGACATTTATTGAGGAAGGATGGTCAATTAAGAAACTGCATCGCCACATACTCACCTCGGCTACTTATCAACGCTCGGCGACTCATCCTGATCCGGGCACATTAGCAAAACTGGATCCTGACGAAATAAGTTACGCCGTATTCAAGCCTCGCCGGTTAACGGCAGAGGAACTGCGAGATTCCATGCTGGCAGTGTCCGGTGAGTTGAACCCTATCCTCGGGGGCATCCCCTGCCACCCGGAAATCAATGAGGAAGTTGCCATGCAGCCCCGCCATATCATGGGATCTGTGGGGCCGGCTTATCAGGCTGACCCGTTACCTTCGCAGAGGAACCGCCGGACCCTTTATACTGAGCGGATCCGGACACTGGCTGACCCGATGCTGGAAGTCTTTAATAAGCCTGGGCCCGATCTTTCCTGTGAACGACGTGAAACTGCCACCATTGCCCCTCAGGCATTTACGATGCTCAATAGTCCAATCATCCGATCCAGATCACTGGCCTTTGCTGCCCGTTTGGAAAAGGAAAGACCAGGAAATCTTAATGAACAGATACGTAGAGCTTTCCGATTAGCATATCATCGAATGCCTAATGACTTGGAAATGAAGATATGCTTAGAATATCTGGAAAATTCCAAGAAAGAGCATGAGGCTCATCAACAGGAAAGGGTGGAAGTGCCGAAGTACGTGATTCGTCAGATGGTTGAGGAAATGACCGGACAGGCTTTCTGGTGGGTGGAGGATCTGGACATTTATGCGGGAGGAAAGTACGTACCTGATCTGAAGCCATGGGACGTGGAATCAGCTACCCGGGCACTGGGGGATCTTTGTCTGATCCTATTTAACTCGAACGAATTTATATATATCTACTAAAAAATGCAGAGAAGAGAATTTCTATATGGTGTCAATGGTGGGCTAGGCGCACTGGCATTCCATTCAATGTTGCGGGCAGAGCGCCCATTAGCTCCATCAAGGCAGGCCGATGGGCCTTTGGCGACAAAGGTGGCACATTTTCCCAAGGCAAAAGCCAAGCGCTGTATCTTTCTCTACATGGCTGGTGGCCCCAGTCACATTGATACCTTTGATCCCAAGCCCAAGCTCAGGGATTTGCACCTCAAGAAGTTCAAACGGCAGAGCAAGTTTCTCTCCGCGATGGGTTCTGGTGAGCGCTATTATGTGCAGAGCCCGTTTAATTTTGTGAGGGCCGGTAAGAGTGGCATTGAAATGTGCGAGCACTGGCAGCACCTGGCCGGGGTTGCTGATGAACTCTGTGTGTATCGCGGCTGTAAGGCCGAGTCGATTAATCATCCCACTGCCAATTATCATATGAATACTGGTAACCGGTTCGGTGGTGATCCCGCGATCGGTTCCTGGGTAACTTACGGGCTCGGCACGGAGAACCAGGACCTGCCGGGCTACGTGGTCCTGCCCGAAGTGGCTTACCCTCAGGGAGGAGCGTCGAACTGGTCCAATGGATTTTTACCTCCACATTTCCAGGGGACCACTCTTAGAGCGAAAGGTTCACCGATCCTTGACTTGCATCCACCAAAGGGCGTCACACGTGCGGCTCAGCGCAGTAGCGTTGATTTGCTTGCCGGTCTTAATTCCCTGCACGCTGAGCGTTACCCAGGCCATGAGGAATTGACCGCGCGCATGGAGAGCTATGA
>JABSSR010000116.1 GCA_013213965.1 Verrucomicrobiales bacterium
ACAAGAGGAGGATTTAGACCTTTCCGAGACTATTCAGGAGGAGGCATGACAGACTGGGGCTGTCACGGTTTTGGAGGCGCATTGTTTGCCTGTAATCTACATGAAACGGGACCCGTCAAAATAACACCTCCTGACGGCAAGGACGTGCAACAACTCACCTATGAATTTGCCAACGGGGTAAAGATATATCATGGAGGCGGATGGGGAGGACTCTTGTCTTTCCGCGGCACTGAAAATGAAATTCCATTCAGAAATAATTCAAAGAACCGACCCAATCCCCCGTCCGTTCACATACCAAATTACAAAGGACAAGGAGGCTTGTCCGGTGATTTTATCCATTGCGTCCGGAGCCGGGAAAAACCATTCAGGGACATCGAGAGAGCACATCGCACGGCAACGCATTGCCATTTAGGAAACATTGCTTACTGGCTCAAAAAAGAAATTATATGGGATCCTGAGAAAGAGGAAATTATCGGCGACCCTGAAGTATCAAGATGGATTGACAGGCCAAAGAGGGAACCTTTCACGATAGGGTAACCTGCTAAATTAAATCAGATGAAAATTTTAATCTTTACTCTTTCTTCTCTAATACTTTCCTTAGGATTAAGTGGTGACGAGCTTGATGATAAACTTTTATTAGCCGGAAAGTTCGTTGATGGGAATCCATCTGAGCCCCTGAAATTCATTGAATCCAAGGCTGTAGAATCTCTTAAAGATCCACAATTAAGAGATTCTCTCGAAGAAAAAATACTAAATTCTCTAGGAACAGCAAATTCCAGAAGAGGTAAGGATTTTTTGTGCCGCATGTTACGAATAATGGGCACAAAAAAATCCATTCCAATAATGAAAACATTGTTGTCAGACCAAGAAAGCGGGCACATGGCAAGGTACGTTTTAGCCTCCATGCAATTCGAAGAAGCCGGAGCAGCTCTTCACCAATCACTCAACACGGTACAAGATAAATTAAAACAAGGAATCATCGATAGTCTGGGTGATATCCGCTATAAGAAAGCAGTTCCTGATCTAATTAAATTGCTCGATACAGCATCAGTCGCTAATAACGCAACCCGAGCCCTTGGCTTAATTGGTGGAGATAGTACAATGAATCATCTACTCCCCAGATTAAGTAAAACAACAGGAAAATCATACCGCTGCACGGTTCAAGCCCTTCTCAGGTGCGCAGAGATTTACTTGGAAAAAGGGAACACGGAAAAGGCCTTATCTATTTATGATCGTTTCACTAAATCAGGAACTGAGCCCTACGTTATCTTGGCTGGCTTGCGTGGCGCAGCAAAAGTAAACGGTGAATCAGCTGTCCCTCTCCTGACCGAAGCCATTAAAAGTGGTAACAATGAATTAGCCAATGGAGCAGCTTCAATTATAGCAGAATTAAAGGGAGACAACATTGGATCAAAACTAAAATCCTTACTTGAATCCGCACCGGCAAACATGCAGATACTCCTTATCGGATCGCTTTCAGAAAGAGAAGACAAATCCGCGATTCCTTCAATCACAAAATTAACAGAAAGTGAAAATCTCGAGGTTAGGTTATCAGCTATTCAGGCCTTGGGGAAAATCGGAAACGGCTCCTCAGTCATCCCTCTAGCAACGATAGCTTCCTCGACAAGCGGTCATGAGAGAAACGTTTCAAGAAGCGCTCTATCAAATCTTAAAGGCAATGATGTTCAAAATGCATTAAAAAAACATCTCAAAGAATCTTTGCCGGAAATTCAGAGTGAATTAGTGAGAGCAATAGCAACACGGGCTGAATCAACAGCAATGAATGAACTTATGATTCTTGCTAAATCTAATACTCCAGAAATTCGAAAAGAGGCCTTACGCGGCATAGGCATTCTAGCCGATCAGAGTCACCTGGATAAAATATTAATGCTTCTATTGGATCCAAAAGAAGAGTCTGATCGAGATGATATTGAATCAGCAGTTGCTTATAGTTTTAGGCGAATATCTGACAAAAAAATACAAACAGACGTTCTCACAAAAGCTTTGGAGAAAGCTGATGAAACCGCCAAACCTTCAATCCTTTCGCTGTTGGGAAGGGACCCTAATAAACAATCTTTGCAATTACTTATCTCGGCCCTAAAAGAAACCGAATCAATTCAGCTAGCCGGTATCGAAGCACTGACCAAATGGCCAAACCACGGCCCGGCAAATGATCTCTTAAAAATTGCATCCGAAGAAAAAAATTCCAACAAAGACACCGCTCTTAATGGTTATATTATTTTATCCTCTAAATCTCCGAACCCAACCCTTTCTTACAGGAAAGCTTTAGAATTAAACAACTCAACAGCCACTGCCAAAAAAGTTCTAGCAGGACTAGGACAGAGCGGAGGAATACAATCACTAGAAATCATTAAGCCTTACCTAGAGAATTCCGAAACAAGTAATGAAGCTGCTTTGGCCGCGACTCAGGTCGCGAAGAGAATAAAGGATTCACATACTGCTACAGTTCTCACTGTCTTGACAGCCATTCTCAAATCTAATGCGTCTGAATCAGCAAAGAAAGGGGCCGCTGATTTACAATCAGAACTGGATCTTTATAAGGACTACATTCTTGACTGGCGAATCACGGGGCCCTATTCAGTGAAAGGAAAAGATGCTAAATATGTTTTTGATACAGCTCTGGCTCCTGAAAAGAATTCAAAGTCTGTACGATGGAAAAAATTTAAGACTAAATCAAAATCCGAAAGATCTCTCTGGGCAATCGAGCTCGATTCAATTTTAGGACCTGAAGCTAATGCCGCTGCATATGCAATGACCAAAATATGGGCGCCTGAGAATCTTAAAATCAACCTTGAAATGGGAAGTGATGACCACATTAAAGCATGGCTCAATGATGAAAAAATTCATGAATCTTTTTCAAATAGGAGCCTTGAACCTAGACAGTCCATCATTCCTGTTACCCTTTCAAAAGGGTGGAATCTGATCATCCTCAAGGTCGT